>CAYSQK010000200.1:0-3907 GCA_964433075.1 uncultured Dehalococcoidales bacterium | reverse complement strand
AGATGGAATCTCGTGACTGGAGTTCAGACGTGTGCTCTTCCGATCTGCCATCGCTTTCAACCTCCCTTCTCCGTTTATTGATACCAATATCCGTACCGTCTACCACTGGTTTTTCTTTCGGGACCGGGAAAAGGTTGCTGATAAGGAGATGATGCCGGTTATCGAACAGACCTTCGATGCCTCCGCCCCGAGAATCTGGTGCTTTGCCCTGTTCGATTACGGCGTGATGCTCAAACAATCGAACACTGGCCTCCCTGGTCAGATAAAGAAACAGAGCCGCTTTTCCGGCTCGGACCGGCAGATTCGCGGTGAAATCCTCCGTCTTCTCCTCGAAAGTGAATCGCTTCCCGAAGACGAACTCGCCGCCAGGTTCCCTGATGACGGGCACCGCCTTCACCGCATCATCGGCCGGCTTCATGAGGAAGGGTTGCTACGGAATGAAAACGGGGTAATACGGATATCGCCGGACGGGTAACAGCCGTTCCTGTCCCGGTCTCATTGCACTATCCCTGTGTGATATAATCGGCATGACCGGAGAAGGTGTTCAGGGAGAGAGGAACGTTCATGGAATATGTCATCGGGTTCATTGCCGGACTGGTTGTCGGTGCGGTCATCTTTTATATCATTAACCGGATGAACCGTAAACAGGTGGTTGATGCCTTTTCGACCCTCTCCCTTGAAGCCCTGGAGAAAAACTCGGACGCATTTCTGAAACTCGCCAATGAGACTCTCAACCGGCAGACATCGGGCGGTGCCGCCGAACTTGAAAGCAAAAAGAAGCTTATCGACCAGACCCTCGAAGATATGAAAGTGAACCTGAAAGGCGTGGAATCCCTGCTTGCTCAGTCCGCCGCAGAGCGAAAGGTTCACCATACGCAACTGACCGATAATCTGAAAACCACCACTGACCAGATATCGAAGCTGCAGGTCACGACGAATAATCTTAACACCGCCCTCGCCAGCAGCCGGATACGGGGGCAGTGGGGCGAGCGTATGGCCGAGGATGTCCTCGCCATAGCCGGGTTCATCGAGCACATAAACTATGAAAAACAGAAGACTGCCGAAAACTCGGCGTCGAGGCCTGATTTTACCTTTTACCTGCCGCAGAATCTGAAAGTGAACATGGATGTGAAGTTTCCGCTCGATAATTATATAAGGTACGTGAACGAGGAAACGGAATCGGAAAAATCCAGACTCAAAGAGCAGTTCCTGCGGGATGTCAGAAACCGTATTAAAGAGGTAACCTCGCGGGAGTACATCAACCCTGAAGATAATACCGTCGATTACGTTCTCGTCTTTATCCCCAACGAGCAGATCTACGGGTTTATCAATGAGAATGACCGGGCTGTCCTCGACGAAGCCCTCAAAATGAAAGTGGTCGTCTGTTCGCCCCTGACGCTCTATGCCGTCCTTGCCGTCATCCGGCAGGCGGTTGAAAATTTCCGGTTCGAAAAAACAGCCTCGGAAATGCTCGGTCTCTTCTCCGCCTTCACGAAACAGTGGAATCGATTCAAGGTATCCATGGACCGTATGGGGAAAAAGCTTGAGGAAGCCGGCAAAGAGTATGATTCGCTCGTTTCCCTCAGAACCCGCCAGCTTGAACGTCCCCTTTCGAAAATTCAGCAATTGAAAGAAGAAAAGGGACTCGCTGAAGCGGACATCGATGCCGAACCCATGCTCCTCACCGGTGATGAAGAAACCGAACCGGACTCTGACGACCGTCCGTCCTGACTCCGCCGCAGGCGGAGGTGTCCTCATCGCGCGTCATTTCTCTACCCCTCGTTGTCATTCCCGCCCTCTCATTGTCATTCCCCTGTAGAGGGGAATCTTACATCCTCGTCTGCATACCTGTTCTCAATCAAAACTAACTGTTCATCGTTAATCCTCTTCCTCGCGTCAACTGTTCACTGATAACTGTCTACTGTAAACCGGCATGAAATGCCGTTGCGAGTTTCACCGTCAACAGGTGAACCGAAGCAATCCAGATGAATTACCTGTCAACTGTCTACTGATTACTGTTAACTTCTTCAGTAACTATCCACTGCTCTCTTCCCGCGTCATTGCGAAATTCACCGTCAACAGGTGAAGTGTGGCAATCCAGGGAATCCGTTCCCCTCTTACTGATAACTGAATACTGTAAACTGATAACTTCTTTAGTAACTGTCTACTGATAACTTCCTTTGTCACCGTCCTTATGCCCTTTCTATACATTTTCTTTTCAGCCATTTGCGCATCTGGAAAAGGGAAAATACTGATACCGTGACCCTTTCGGGTCATTACCGAAGTTGTATTAGGTTAACCTCATTTAATCTCCGTTAACATACGCGAGAAATTCACATGGAACATGAATCGCCGTTTAGCGGTTATCCTTTCGTGAAAACCGGTAGGTTAACCTGTGTAAAAAAATTAACCATAGAGAATCTTCAACACGGCCCATCGGGAGCTTATCGGCCTGCGGTAACAATGCCAGAATAGAAATCGTGAATAACCCGAACCAGACGGATGAAACTATAAAATCAGAGGAATAAACCAAGGTTAAGGAGTAGTAAGGAGGAGTACGTTGAAACTAATAAGCAACCTGAAAATCGGTCCGAAAATGATTGCCGGTTTTCTTCTCGTCATCGTTCTTGCCGGCGTCATCGGTATCGTCAGCATCAACGGCCTTTCGTCATTGAACGGGGCAGTCGACGAAGTAAACACCGCCAATGAAATCAGTCAAAAGGCTCTCGAAGCCAGGAGTTACGAACAATCATACATCAATACCCAGGATACCGAATACATTGACAGTGTCAGTCAGGCGATGAAGACAGTGGCTGCCAATGTAAAAGTCATGGGAGGATACGGGACAACGAACCAGTTTGGAACCCGGATTCTCGATGATATCGATGGTGCAATTGATGATTACACAACAGCTTTCAATGACTATATCGATGCTGTTGAAAACAACAATGTCGTCGTCAATGAATGGACGAGTATCGGTAACGGATTCAATGACGAAGTTGCCCAGATACGGAATATCGCCGAAAGAGGCGGGAATGTTTATCTCCAGGCGGATACGCTGGAAACGACGTTCGTTCTCATGCGGGTCGCCGCTGTGTACTATATCAGAACCCCCAATGAAACAAAATGGGCGGAATTTGAGAAAGCAATGGCTGATACGAAAGCCGAAGCTGAAATACTCTCCGGCCTTACCGCCGGTAATGCGGCCCTCAGTGCCTCGACGAATTCGGTACTCGACTATATCGATAACTATATCAATCAGGCAGATACCTTTCATAGCAACGAGTTGATTAAGCTCGATGCTCAGGTACGGACGCAGGCAGCCGGCGATGCCATAATCGGCAGCAGTGATGCCGCTGACCCTCTGTACGGCGGAGCAACCCTTATCAAGTACAATGCCCAGGAAAATGCCAAAGCCGTCAAGAACTCATCGACAATGATGGCCATCATCTTCCTCGTTGTCGCAGTTATCGTCGGCATGTCTATTGCCCTGATTCTTTCGAACAGCATTTCGAAGGGCATCAAGAAGATTGCTTCAGCCCTCGAAAAGATAGCCCTCGGCGACCTTACCGAGAAAGTCAACATCACCTCAAGCGATGAAATCGGTACCATGGCAAAAGCTTACAACGCTATGCAGGCATATCTCCAGACAATGGCGGATACCGCCGGAGAAATAGCGAACGGAAACCTCGGGGTAACCGTCCAGGCAAAATCGGTCAATGATACGCTGAGCAATGCATTCACGAAGATGCTTGAAAACCTTCGTAAACTGATAGGCTCGGTGAAGAGCATATCGGAAAACATTGCTGATGCCAGCGGGCAGCTCTCGAACGCTGCCGAACAGGCCGGTCAGGCAACCCAGCAGATAGCTGCGACGAGCCAGCAGGTCGCCAAAGGCGCCAGCGAG
>CAYSQK010000199.1:0-3918 GCA_964433075.1 uncultured Dehalococcoidales bacterium | reverse complement strand
CGCTTCGATACGCCGGAAATTGTGTTCCCCTACGTCGCCACCTGCGGCACCGAGATTGATAACCTCGATATCCCGAAGACCGATTTCATGCGGTATTACGTTCTGAATATGATAAAAGAAAGCATGCTGTTTCTGACGGGCGAATATCTGAAGAAATACCTCGTCGACAGGTATCCGGTCAAAGATCTGTCGCACATCGGCCCGGGCGAGGCCTTCGGCCCCATATCACAGCAGAAGACACTTTTCTCCCTTATCGGAGATGTCGAAACGATGATTGGCGTGCGCCTTTCTCCTCACCACCTGATGGTGCCGGAAAAATCGACCTCCGGGATGTTTTTCGAAACCTCCGCAGAAATCGAACGCTGCCGCATTTGCCCGCAGAAAAAATGCGTCGCCCGCCGCCAGCCGTACGAACCGGAGATACTCAACCGGTACCGGTAAACCGGTAACGGGCATTCACTACCCGCTGTACCCCTTCATTGACAGCTAATCATACATAATCTACAATCGTTAGTAGCTGAAACTGCTGACACCTGTTCTATCACAGGAACGAAACCGGCAGTTTCAAATTTTTTCATTCGGGAACGGGAGAATACAAGTGACCAGTGACGAGATAAGAGATACCTTTTTACGCTTTTTTCAGAATAAAGACCATGCGATTCTTCCCAGTTCTTCTCTTATACCGCACGGAGACCCGACACTCCTCCTGACCACCGCCGGCATGGTTCAAATGAAACCGTATTTTCTCGGTAAAGAAAAACCGCCTCGCGTGAGGATGACAACCTGCCAGAAGTGTTTCAGAACAACCGATATCGAATCGGTCGGCGACACCTCTCATCTCACCTTTTTTGAAATGCTCGGAAATTTCAGCGTCGGCGACTACTTTAAAACCGAGGCTATTCACTGGGCCTGGGAGTTCCTTACCGAAGTCGTCAAACTCCCGAAAGAAAAGCTGTGGATTACCATATTTCTCGACGATGATGAAGCCTTTGACATATGGCGGAAAATCGGTGTCCCCGAAAACAGAATTCTCCGACTCGGCGAAAAGGATAACTTCTGGGGACCGGCCGGTGATTCCGGTCCCTGCGGTCCCGACAGCGAGATTCACTATGACTGGGGTGAAGAAGTCGGGTGCAGGAAACCGGATTGCCGTCCGGGCTGCGATTGCGGCCGGTATACGGAAATCTGGAACCTCGTGTTTGCCGGCTTGAACCAGGACAAACAGGGAAACCGGACACCCTTACCGAAGCCGAATATTGATACCGGTATGGGCATGGAACGGCTGACTACCATCCTCCAGGGAAAGAAATCGGTCTACGAGACTGACTTGTTTGCCCCCCTTATCGATACGGTATCGAAACTGTCCGGCAGAAAGTACGGAGAAAATCAGGAAACCGACAATGCCATACGGGTGACCGCTGAGCACGGCCGCAGCATTGCCTTTTTGATTGCTGACGGCGTTATGCCGGCCAACGAAGGCCGGGGCTACGTCCTGCGGAGGCTCATCCGGAGAGCGTCTTTGTATGGATTGAGACTCGGACTCGATAAACCGTTTCTTTCGGAAATAGCCGTTGCCGCCGTCGAAAAAATGAAACATGTCTACCCTGAACTGGAACAGCGACGGGAATTTATCTGCAAAGTAATCAGGCTTGAAGAGGAAAAGTTCAGCGAAACCCTGAAAACAGGCCTTGACCTGATTGAAGATATTATCGCGAAGAACGTCACGGAGATTTCCGGCAAGGATATCTTCCGTCTCTATGATACCTACGGATTCCCGGTCGAACTCACCTCCGAGGTCGCCTCCGGAAAAAATATCCGGGTAGACCTTGCCGGGTTCGAGGTCGAAATGGATAAACAGCGGGAACGGGCGAAAGCGTCTCAAAAATTCGATATTGCCGAAAAGGATGACCTCGCCGGCAAACTGTCAGTCCCCGCCACCGCTTTTACCGGCTATACGAACGTAAAAGAGACGAGCGTCATTGCCCGCCTCCTCGCCGGCAGCGAACCGGCGGAAGCCGTCAATGAAGGGCAGGAAGCCCTCCTTGTTCTCGAAAGGACGCCCTTCTACGGTGAAATGGGCGGGCAGGTCGGTGATACCGGCGAAATTCGGGGTCGTACCGGCACCTTTGCTGTTACCGATACCCTCCGGATTCAACCCGGCATCATTCTCCACCGGGGAAAGGTTTCCGAAGGCAGCCTTGCCGTCGGAGATACCGTCGAAGCTGTACTCGATATCGAACGACGACTCGATATTGCCAGAAACCACACCGCAACCCACCTCCTTCAGCGGGCGCTTCTCCAGGTGCTGGGTGATCACGTTCAGCAGCGCGGTTCGCTGGTGACACCGGATAAGCTGCGCTTTGACTTCTCTCACCTTACCGCCATGACCGCTCAGGAAGTTGAATCGGTCGAGCAAGCCGTCAACGGCTATATCCGTGACTGTCTGCCGGTTTCATCCGTCGAATTACCATATGCGGAAGCGGTCGCCTCCGGCGCCATTGCCATATTCGATGAAAAATATGGAGACACGGTGCGGGTACTCCGCGTCGGCAATCCTCCCGTCAGTCAGGAGTTGTGCGGCGGAACGCACGTTCATAACACCGGGCAGATTGGGTTGTTTGCCCTGGTATCAGAGAGCAGCGTCGGGTCCGGATTGCGCCGTATCGAAGCCGTGACGGGCAGGGAAGCCGAAAAGTATTTCAAGCATAACCTGCGTAAACTCAAACAGGTTGAAAATTTACTCGACGCTGATTCTGATGAGGTCGTCGAGAAAACGAAAGAACTTCTCGATTCCCTCCGTAATGAAACGAAAAAGGTGTCGGCGCTCGAAACTGAACTGGCCGCGAAGACCATCGATTCTCTCGTCGAACAGGTTCAGCAAATCGATGGCATCTGCCTCGTGGCGGCAAAGGTCAAAGCCTCGAGGGTTGAACTCCTCAGGGAAATGAGTGACATGATTCGGCAGCGGCTGAACAGTGTCATTGTCGTTTTGGGCGGTATCATCGATGACCGGCCTTTGTTTATTGCCTCGGTAACGCCTGATTTGGTTGAAAAAGGCTATAACGCCGGGAACATCATCCGGCAGGTGGCGCAAGTCACCGGCGGCGGGGGCGGCGGTAAACCCGCTCTGGCTCAGGCTGGCGGGAAACAAAAAGAAAAGCTCGATGAAGCGATTGGTCTGGTCGCTCAAATCGTCAGGCAAAAAGGGTAAAAAGAGGTGCCGTTACGCGAATTCTGGGAATGGATGTCGGCGACAGGCGCATAGGGTTAGCCGTCAGTGATGCGCAGGGGAGTATCGCCCGTCCGCTTGACATAATAGAACGCCGGGACGATGACCGGGCAATCGGTGAGATAGAAAATCTGATTGGTGTTCATGATGTGAGCACGATAGTCGTTGGAATGCCGTACCTCATGGATGGGACCGTCGGCCATCAGGGTGAAAAAATCCGGCTCTTCGTCTCGAAACTGGCTGAGCGTATTACCATACCCGTCGAATACCGGGATGAAAGTTTGACGACTTCCCGGGCCCGCAGTCTGATGCAGGTAACCAGGGGAAAGAAGAAACGGCGGACAGAGAAAGATGATGCGATTGCCGCAGCCTGGCTGCTGCAGGAATATCTTGATGAAATGCGACCCCGGACGGCCGGGTATGATATTGATGGTATAGGTACTGATGAAATTCAACCTGATTGACAAATCATTCTGTTCGAACCCGAAGCCGTATTTTGTTCAAAGCCTGATTGCGGTATTCGTTGTCATGGTGCTGCTTTATTTCGTCCAGGCGATTACCCAGGCAGCTATCGTTGCCGCCCTCGGAGCAAGCACCTTCATCGTCTTTGCCATGCCGAAAATGGTCACGGCTCAACCCCGGCGGGTCATCGGCGGCCATATCACCGGGCTGATAAGCGGCATTATTTG
>CAYSQK010000198.1:0-3922 GCA_964433075.1 uncultured Dehalococcoidales bacterium | reverse complement strand
TCGAGCAGTCCCTGCCTGGCTCTGGCAAAATGGTCTCGTACCTCCGAACTGACGCCGAAGTGCGAATAGTAGATATGCTTCGGCGAATACCCTTCGAGCTTTTCGAAGGTATGGAGGCATTGTTCGAGGTCGAACTGCGTCGGCGGATGGAACGGCAGCAGGATGTCGCACGCGGCGTTATACAGGGCCAGCGCATCCCCGGTGAATATGCCCCCGTGACGGCTTTCATGGATGCAGATGTGGTGCGGCGCATGACCGGGCGTATCGATGAAGGTCAACGTCTGCTTATCTCCGAGACTGAGCGTCTCACCGTCACCGACCGTCTTAACCCGGCTTTCGGGGACCGGTACCACTTCGCCGTGCATGTCGATGACTTCATCACCGCGCGTCGCGGTAGCCGCGGCCACCAGCCTCTCCGGGTGTATCAGGTGCCGGGCGCCTTTCGGGTGGACGATTACCTGCGCATTCGGAAGAGAACGCAGCAGCGTTCCTGCCCCTCCTGAATGGTCGAGGTGGATGTGTGTGACAATCAGGTAATCGATTGCTTCCGGCTGAACCCCGATTTCCCTGAGCCCCCCGAGAACGAACGGAATCGAGGTCGTCGGACCGCATTCGATGAGTGCCTTCTTTTCCTCATCGATAACGTAAACGCTTCCCCATTTCGGGATGGAGAACAACCGGTTGTCGATAAGGTACATGTTTTCCGCAACGGTGCTGACGTCGGTCATACGTTTCGTCGTACCCCGTTATCCGTGCAGTGCCCGGCGCAGCGCCCGGTTGATATCAGCCGAAAATCGTTTCGAAACATCCGCTTCCGGTACCAGGCTGTCGAAGGCGTGACATCCTCCCGGATAGAGATGAAGCTCGGTCGATACGCCGGCCGCCACCAGCCTGCTGGCGAATACCGTATCTTCTTCCGCAAACAAATCCTGGTCGCCGACACAGATATACGTTTTCGGCAGGCCTTTCAGGTTGTTCGACCGTGCCGGCGCGGCATAGTGTTTCGTTTTCCCCCTTCCCGGTATTTTCCCCAGATAGGAACGCCAGCCGAGCATGTTCAGCTTGCGGGTCCAGAACAGTGCGTCTCTTAACGTGTCGCTTGCCGGTTCCGTTGACCGGTCGTCGATCATCGGGTAAATCAGTAACTGGAATATGATGGTGACTTCCCCACGGTCGCGTGCCAGCAGTGAAAGTCCGGCTGCCAGGCCGCCTCCGGCGCTGCCGCCGCCGACGGCGATGCGCGAAGCGTCGACCTTCAGTTTTTCAGCATTGTCATTGAGCCATTTCAGGGCTGCGTAACAGTCTTCGAGGGGTGCCGGGAACGGGTGTTCCGGTGCCAGACGGTAGTCGACCGATACCGTGACGCAGTTCCCGGCCAGGGTGAGCTGCTGCGCCATCATATCGATTGAGTCGATGTCACCGACGATGTAACCGCCTCCGTGAATCCAGAGAAAGCCGGGCAGAAGCTTCGTTTGATTTCTCGGCCGGTATATCCTGACGGGAACGTCCGGTGCACCTTCCGGTCCCGGTATGGTCCTGTTTTCATAGACGATTTCCGGAAGGTCGGGCGTTACCTTCTTCATTGCCGCCGTCTGCTGTTTCGAGGCAGCGCGGGTAGCCTCCAGGTCGTCGAAGTTCGAAGGCGGCATCATCGCCATCATTTTTCGGATTGGCTCTCTCAACTCGGCATCCAGAAATTCGGTCAAATCACGGCTCATGGTCCTGCTCCTGATTGTGTGTGTTTTTTTGATTATACCATCATTTAAAATGTCGGATACCGGTGTCTGGCGGGGACTCCTTTGACAGTCAGTTTCATCACGGGTACAATTCCCTCTATGAAGAAATCGAATTCCGAACTGGAAACAGTCCTCTCCACCGGAAATCCATCGTGGCTGTCGTCGGCGGTCTTTTACCAGATATACCCGCAAAGTTACTGCGATTCGAACGGAGACGGTATCGGGGATATACCGGGCATAATCGCTAAGCTCGATTACCTTTCATGGCTGGGAATCAACGCCATCTGGATAAATCCCTGTTTCGTATCGCCGTTTCAGGATGCCGGGTATGACGTCGCTGATTATTTACGGGTAGCCCCGAGGTACGGTACCAATCGCGACCTTGACCGCCTTTGCCGTGAAGCCCACCAACGGGGTATCAGAGTCTGCCTTGACCTGGTAGCCGGACATACCTCAATCGAGCACCCCTGGTTCAAAGCTTCCTGCCGCCACCGGAAAAATCGTTATACAAATCGCTATGTCTGGACGTCGGCGGCCATTTCGGATACTGATACCGGCCTCTCGGTGATACGCGGGTACGGCGAACGGGATGGTAATTTTGTTGCCAACTGCTTCTATTTCCAGCCGGCTTTGAATTACGGCTTCGCTGAAGCTGACCCGGATAAACCCTGGCAGCAGCCGGTCGATGCCCCCGGACCGCGCGCAACCCGCCGGGAACTGCTGCGTATCATGGACTTCTGGCTGGGCCACGGCGTCGATGGGTTCAGGGTCGACATGGCTTTCTCTCTGGTGAAGAATGACCCCGGCAGGAAAGAAACGATTAAACTCTGGCAGGATGTCGGAACGACAATTCGCAGCCGGTATCCTGATATGGTGCTGATATCCGAATGGGGGAATCCTGAGGAATCGATTGCCGCCGGGTTCGATATCGATTTCATGCTTCATTTCGGTGTCGGCGGGTACCCTGACCTCATGCTGAACGAAAACTGTTTCTTCCGCCGCCGCGGCGGTAACGGGATTGCTGACTTTTTGCAGTCCTACCTCGGACTGGCGGAGAAAACACGGGGGAAAGGGTTGATTTCGATTCCCTCCGCGAATCATGATATCAAACGTCCCCGCTCGGACGGGCGAACCCTCAGTGACCTGAAAGTCATTTTTACCTTCCTCCTCATGTGGCCGGGGGTGCCGTTCATCTACTACGGAGACGAAATCGGCATGCGGTACCTCCCTGACCTTGTTTCGAAAGAAGGCGGGTACGACCGGACCGGGTCGAGGACGCCGATGCAGTGGAACGGCAGCCCGTCTGCCGGATTTTCAACCGCGGAGAAGGCACTGTGGTACCTTCCGCTCGACCCGAGAAAAAACCGACCTGATGTTGCCGGTCAGTCGGACGACCCTGATTCCCTCCTTCACCATGTCCGAACGCTCATTCGGTTACGAAAAGAGTCGCCGGCGCTTCAGGCTGAAGGCCGGCTTATCCCGCTGCCGGTTGATGAGAATCTGCACTGTTTTGCCTGGCTTCGGCAGGCGGGCGGTGAACGGTATCTCGTTGCTGTCAACCCGTCGAATGAACCTGCCGGAATGAGTTTTGATGCATTGAACGCCGGCGGTGTCCGGCCTCTCTTATCGAAAGGGGTGAAAGCGCGTATCGATGGTCAGTCGCTTCGCATCAGCATGAACGGGGTATCCTCCGGTGTTTTTCGTCTGGACTGAAAATATTCCGTATAAGGAGACACGTGTATGAAGGTCAGAGAGATAGTCGACCGGGTATTGACGCTCAATGGTGAGGAGCGGGTCGAAGATACCTGCGACCTGCTTCTGGAAGGAGACTGGGAACAGCCGGTAACCGGCATCGTTGTCACCTTCATGGCAACGATTGACGTTATCCGGCAGGCCGTCGAAGCCGGATGTAATCTGATTATCACCCATGAGCCCATTTACTTCACCGGCCGGGACAAGCGGGAATGGCTCCGGAATGACCCGGTTTACCATGCGAAAAAAGCCCTCATCGATGACAGCCGTATATCGATTTGGCGGTACCATGACCACATGCATCACGGAAAAACCGACCTTATCTACGCGGGCATGCAGAAAGAACTGGGGTGGTACGACTTTCTGGATGCCGGTATGGATAAACCGCAAGATCGGAAGAGCACACGTCTGAACTCCAGTCACCGCTCATTATC
>CAYSQK010000197.1:0-3923 GCA_964433075.1 uncultured Dehalococcoidales bacterium | reverse complement strand
TTTTTCACGCAGTTGACGGCATACGCGTTGGAATCTCGTGTCTGGAGTTCAGACGTGTGCTCTTGCGTTCTCCTGGTAAACACCATGTTCGCCGGCGGCCGGGAATTCATGGAAGAGGTACAGGACTGGTTTACCCGGAACCGTCCCGATATGAAAACGATTCTTCGTGACAAGAAACTGGGTTGGGCGACTGATGAACCCGAACTCTGGCAGGAGATAAAAGAAAACGGTGACGCCGTTGTCTTCGGCGTCGGCGGCTGAGACGGTTGCTCAGCGAGTATCGCTGAATTTTCCAGGACAATGGAGCATGATTATGGGATTCCGGCTGCCCCGATTGTAACATCAAGATTTGCTGATTACGTTGAGCGTGACTGCCAGAGTCACGGCATGGCGCTTCGTTTTACCTTCCCTCCATATCCCGTCGGATTTATCGGCAGAACAATCATCCATGAATACGTTCAGGGGAATGACCCCGTCACGGGGAAACCCATCATGCAGGAAATAATTGATGCCCTCACTCATCCCCTGACCGATTTCGAGCGGAATTACAAACCGCGGAAACGGCCTCAGCGCGAACGTCTGCTCGCTCCCGATACTGAAGAAAATTTGCACCGCCTGTTTTTAACGAACGGCTGGACAGACGGTCTTCCCATCATTCTGCCCACAGAAGAAAGAGTCGCGGAAATGCTTACCGGCACTGACCGGAAACCTGACGACTATGTCGGTATGATGTCGGTGACAACCCATGAAGAGAGACTCCAGTACAATGTGGAGAAATGTGCCGTTATCGCTGTCATGGCCGGATGCAGGCCTGAACACTTCCCGGTTATCCTGGCACTGGGAGAATCAGGGCGTCCCTCCATGCCAAGTTCAACGACGTCGTTCGCCAGTATGATGGTTGTCAATGGCCCGATACGAAACGAAATCGGTATGAACAGCGGCCTGGGTGCGTTAAGTCCCGTAAATTATGCCAATGCCGTGATTGGCCGTGCCTGGACGCTCATGAGCATCTGCTTCGGAGACGTTCGTCCCGGCGCTACTTTCACCGCCAGTACCGGTACGACAATCAATTACAACAACATGTGCTGCGCTGAAAATGAAGAAAACAGTGTCTGGCAGCCGTTTCACGTTCGTAAAGGCTATAAACCCGAACAGAGTACGGTCAGCCTTTTCCGGGGATGGAATGTACTCACTCAGGGTATCGGCCCTTCCCGGAGAATGCTCGAGATAATAAAAGCGCTGGGAGGTCCTTTTGCGGGAGCCTATACCTTTGTGCTGGACCCTCTCGTTGCGAAAAGTCTGAAGAACGAAGAGGGGTACGATGACCCGCTGCAACTCAGTACCTTCCTCGCCAACGGTTTAAGTTCACCGATGGCCAGCCCTGACAGAATCAATTTTGTCGTCGTCGGAGGAGAAATGAATCCGATGTGGGTAACCACTGACTTCTCATACTTCCAAACCGTTGTCATTGACCCGTGGATACCAGAATCCGGCGTTAGAAAAGATGAAAAGCCGCTTCGCATGCCGGAAGCGGTGTCCTGCAAAGACGGCTCGTGCGGTCTATGATTCAACAATAAACTTGAAATAACGAAAGAGGCGGCTCAAATGAGCCGCCTCTCTTTTTTCGTAAATCATCCGGATACTATTTCGCTTGTATCTCTTCCTCATCGGGTACGACCGTGCATTCCCGCGGAGTATAGCTCGTGTGGAGTAGATGGTGAGACTTCTCGCTGAGGGGTTCTTTCAGGAAGTTTTCATACAGTTTGATAACCGCCGGATTTTCGTGCGACTTCCTGTATTGGACCACCTTCTTGTCCTCGTTGTATAAACCTTCCATGCGCTGGCTGCGAACTGCCATATCGAACCCATGCGGCTGTCCCCCGCCGCCGACGCATCCTCCGGGGCACGCCATGATTTCAATGAAATGATACGGTGACTTTCCTTCTCTGATTTCATCGAGGAGGACCCGGGCATTACCGAGCCCATGGGCAACCGCTACCTTGACATCGAGGTCACCAACTTTGATTGTCGCCGTTTTAATTCCCTCCATGCCGCGGACCGGCATGATATCGATGTTTTCAAGTTCGTTACCGGTTATCACTTTATAGGCAGTTCGTAAGGCAGCTTCCATCACGCCGCCGGTGGCACCGAATATAGTCCCTGCCCCGGTATACTGCCCCATCAAATCATCTGCTTTTTCTTCCTCAAGTGTTTTAAAGTCAAGACCTACCTGACGTATCATACGTATCAACTCACGGGTTGTCAGGACATAATCGACATCCTGGTACCCGCTGTCATTCATTTCAGGTCTCAGACACTCGTATTTCTTCGCCGTACAAGGCATGACTGAAACTGATACGATTTTGGCAGGATCAATACCTTTCACCTGAGCATAATACGTTTTTGCAAGAGCGCCGAACATCTGCTGAGGTGACTTGGCGGATGAAATATGGTCAAGCAGATCAGGATAAAACTGCTCGGCGAACTTCACCCATCCCGGACAGCATGACGTAATCTGCGGAAGAACGCCGCCTTCTTTCACCCGTTTTACCAGTTCGTTTCCTTCTTCCATGATTGTTAAATCCGCAGAAAAATTCGTATCGAATACCGCATCGAATCCAAGTCTCCGCAGCGCAGCATACATTTTTCCGGCTACCAGCGTTCCCGGCTCCAATCCAAGGCCTTCACCGAGAGCAACCCTCACCGCCGGAGCTTCCTGAACGACAACATGTTTATCCGGATCAGCAATCGCTTTCCATACTTCATCGATACTCGGATTTTCTTTGATAGCCCCCACCGGACAAACATGGATGCACTGTCCGCAGTTGATACAAACGCTGTTGCCAAGACCGCAATCCATGAAGGTTGTGACGATGGTTTCTGCGCCTCGATTGACGAAATCGATTGCCCCGACCGTCTGTATTTCATTGCAGACACGGGTACACCGACCGCAGCGGATGCATTTATTGGGATCTCGTATCACGGAAGGACTGGTTGCATCGATTTCGTAACAGGGCTCCATCCATTCGAATCTATCCTGGTCGATACCAAGCTCATATCCAAGGTCGAGCAGTTCGCAGTTCTGATTTCTCTCACAACTGAAACAGCCTTTGACATGTCGTGACATCAGCAGTTCGACGATTGTTTTCCGGATATTTCTGATTTCAGGAGAGTTCGTCATGACGTCCATCCCATTTGCAACCTGACGGGCACATGAGCGGGTAAAACTTCGTTCACCTTTCACGCTGACAACACAGATTCCGCAGGCGCCATCCGGTGATACACCTTCTACATAGCAAAGATGAGGAATGTTTATACTGGCTTGCTTCGCTGCTTCCAGAATGGTGGTCCCTTCAGCGACCTGTACCTTCTTCCCATCTATCGTTAATTCTACCAACTTGGCCTCCTATCGCCGGTGATGTTGTTTGTTATTGGTACAACATCACGAGATATTACTTTATATAGTTACTCAACCTTAACGGCATCGAATTTACAGACAGTTTTACAGATCCCGCATTTGATACAAAGCTCAGGATCGATGTGATGTGCCTGTTTCTTTTCACCGGTTATTGCATTCTGGGGACAATTCCTCGCACATAATCCGCAACCGACGCACTTTTCCGAATCGATAGAATACTGAATAAGAGCCTTGCAAACACCCGCAGGACACCTCTTTTCTTTAATGTGGGCTTCATACTCATCCCGGAAATGACGAATCGTGCTCAGCACCGGATTCGGAGCTGTCTGCCCGAGTCCACAAAGAGAGGCTGATTTAATCATCTTTGCCAGTGATTCAAGCTTATCCAAATCTGCCATTTCTGCTTGACCGGAGGTAATCTTCTCCAGAATTGCCACCATTTGCGGAATACCTTCACGACAAGGGACACATTTTCCGCAAGACTCATCCTTGGTAAAGCCCAGGA
>CAYSQK010000196.1:0-3923 GCA_964433075.1 uncultured Dehalococcoidales bacterium | reverse complement strand
AAAGAGAAACTTAAGAGAATCCGATTCCTGACGAATCATCCCAATGATAAGAGCGATCGGCTCATCGAAGCTGTTTCGTCACTTGATAAAGTCTGTAAGCAGATAAACCTGCCGGTACAGGCCGGAGATGATAAAATCCTCGAACTGATGAGGCGGGGGTATACGGTCGACTACTACCGACGGCTCATCGATAAAATCCGGAGTACCGTACCCGGCATCGCCCTCAGCACTGATATCATCGTCGGTTTTCCCGGTGAGTGTGATACTCAGTTCAGAAATACGTATAACCTTTTAAAAGAGGTACGGTACGATGCCGTTCACGTAGCCGCCTATTCCACAAGGGAAGGCACCATTGCCGCGCGAACGATGAAGGATGATGTTCCTGCCGAAGAGAAGAAACGACGCCTCGCCATGATTGAGGAACTTCAGGAAACAATCGCTTCCGAAATTAACGCCGGGCTTCTGGGCACGACCGTTGACATCCTCGTTGAAGGACGGCATAAAGGCAAGTGGCAGGGAAGAACGGGAAGTGATAAACTGGTATTCTTCAGAGATACCAAAAACAGACTGGGACAAATCGTCACGATACGAATCGAAAAAACAAGCCCCTGGTCACTCCAGGGAACAATAACAGAATAAATTCCGGTATGACAGGGAGGAACACTGATGGATTATTTACCGCTGATTATTATAGCCGTCTTATTTATCGGCACTTCGTACTTATTCGGAATACGCCCGATGCGTCAGCGTGAAAAACAGCACGATAAAATGGTACTGGACCTCGAAATCGGCGATACCGTCCTCACCGCCGGTGGTATGTACGGAAAAGTGAGTGCAATTTACGAAGACGCTGTGATAATCGAAGTCGAATCCGGGGCTAAAATTCGCATGACCAAAGGCGGAATCGTCAAGAGAGAAGGTGAGTACCTGGATGCCGGACAATAAAACAGACCTCAGCAGCAGGCAGGTCGACGACATTATTACGCTCGCCCTGACTGAAGACCTCGGGGAAGGCGATGTCACGAGCGATGCCCTGATTGCGCCTGAAATCACGGGCAGGGCCTCGGTCATCGTCAAGGGAAACGGTGTTCTTGCCGGAACTGTCGTTGCCGAACGCGTTTTCCGGAAGGTCGACTTTTCTCTGAAGTATGTCCGGCATATTGAAGACGGAACGCCGGTACGACCCGGCGATGTCGTCGCCACCGTATCCGGCAGCATGCTGAGTATTTTGAAAGGCGAAAGGGTTGCCCTGAATTTCATGCAGCGCCTCAGCGGCGTCGCGACGATAACCGCGCAGTACGTCCACACCATCAAAGGCTGTAAAGGGAAAATATACGATACCCGTAAAACAACCCCCGGCATGCGCATCCTTGAAAAGTACGCCGTGAAAATGGGCGGTGGAGAAAACCACCGGCTTCACCTTGGCGATGCCGTCCTGATAAAAGATAATCACATCGCGACAATGCGGGCAGCCGGTCTGACAATTGCTGAAATCATCGATAAAGCCCGCCGGAACAACCGCGAAGGGATTACGGTGGAAATAGAAGTCACCACCCCCGAAGAAGCCTGTGAAGCCGCTGCCGCGAAAGCGGACATCATCATGCTGGATAATATGAGTCCGGCAGTTATGAAAGATGTTGTAGCAAAAATACCGGACGGTATCAGAACCGAAGCGTCAGGTGGTATCACTCTCGAAACGGTCAGGGCCGCCGCTGAAACCGGCGTTGATATCATTTCCGTCGGGGCATTGACGCATTCCCACAAATCGCTCGATATCAGTATCGAGTATGAAGCGTAGTATGTCCCCTTATTTCACCGCACAGGCGAAGTAACTCTCGTCGTCTTCTTCGAACCGGACAGACACAAAACCGGCATCGCTGAGAAGCCGCTTCATTTCTTGGCCGCCCGGCAGCCTATGCCCGTTTACGACCGGCAGGCTGTTGTGAATCTCGTTGATATGAGCGCGGCTGGACGTGTGGCAGACGATTACCTTCCCGCCGTTTTTCAGTACCCGCCAGATTTCCTGTAAAGCAGCGAGCCTGTCCTCGAAATGCGGGAACGTCGAGTAGCAGATGACAGCATCGAACGTTTCATCATTGAGCGGTATATCCATGACATCCGCATTGAGAAACGTGATGGTCGGGCTGAAGTTTTTCTGTTTTGCTTTCTCGAGCATCTTTTCGGCAATGTCGAGTGCCGTAATCCTGCCGCTGCTGCCGATTCGTTTCATCAGATACGGCAGGAAAATACCGGTGCCGGTGCCGACATCCAGAATAACCGAACCCGGTTCGAGCTGAAGCCGGTCAGCCATCACTTCCAGCTTCCGGGTATCCTGCTCAGTCGATGTTTCATCCCACCGGTCGGCACGTTCGTTAAAAAATTCAATAATCGCACTCATGAGTTCCTCTGTTCAGTTGTCGTATCGATATTGTCTTTTCCGGGCAGCATACCCTTCCAGCCCTTCACCTTCCGCTTCGGTGATAAAATCGCTGCCACCATGAAAATCAGCGAAGAGGTAATAACGATAGTCGCCCCGCTGGGAATATCGAACAGGTACGAGAAAATCAGGCCGACCCATCCGGAAACGACACCGAAAATCGCCGCCAGGATAAACATTTTTTTCATGCTGTAAGTGAGCTGGTAGGCTGCCGCCGCTGGGTTGAGAATGAGGCTGAAAATGAGGAGACCGCCGATTGACCGCAGGCTGGCGGTAACCGTCGCCCCGGTCAAAAACAGTATCCCGTAAAGAATAATCGTCGCCGGCAGCCCGACAGAAAGGGCAATGCCTCGATTGAACACCGTTGCCTGTATCTCCTTGTAGAAAATCACTATCAGACCAACGACAACTGCGGCAACGATTGCCAGGAGAATGATATCGCCTCTCGTATTGGTGAGGATACTGCCCCAGAGTAATTCTAACGCTCCGGCTTTCGTTCCGGGCATGAAGCCCATGAAGAGGAACGCAACACCGAGCATCAGCGAGAAAATCACTCCCAGCGAGGTATCAGGGCTTAATTCACCCCGGTCAGCAAGAGGGCCGATAATGATGGCCGCCAGCAAACTCAGGCCGAACGCGCCGATGAGCGGATTGAATCCCAGCCACACACCGAGCAGCGCTCCGGCAAAAGCGGCATGAGACATGGCCACACCGATGAACGGCATGTGCATGAGGACAACGAAGACCCCGATGACTGCGCAGGCGATACCGCCGAGAAAGGTTGAAAGTATGGCATTCTGCATGAACTGGTACCCGAATATCGAAAAATCCATGTCTAGGCCTCCCTTTCATGCACGTGGCCGTCGTGATGGACGTGCGGACGGCGTTCGCGCACTACGTCCGGAGAAATATCGAAGAGCGATGCCAGTTTTCCCGTGGTAATCATTGCTTCCGGCGTGCCGTCATCGACAATCAGCCCGTTCTTCATCAATACCACCCGGTCGCAGGCATGGGGCATGGCGTCGAGATCATGGGTAACAAAGAGCGTCGTCAGTTTCCGTTTATCGTGAATTTTTCTGACAAGCTCAAGGATTTCTGTCTGCGCTTTCCAGTCGAGAGCAGCCGTCGGCTCATCGAGTAAAAACAGTTCCGGCTCCTGCGCCAGACACCGGGCAATCGCCACCCGCTGCTGCTCGCCGCCGGAAAGATGCCCTATCGGTCGGTCAGCCAGATGCGTCATGCCGACCAGATCAAGCATCTCATCGACAATATCCCAGTCGCGTCGACCCGGCTTTCTGAACAGGCCGAGCACCCCGTACCGGCCTATCATGGCAACTTCCCGGACATGCATCGGCATACGCGGGTCGATATTTTCCACCTGGGCAACATAGCCTATCTTTTTCCGCAAATCGTGAAATCTACCGGGGGTAATTTCGTTTCCGAGAACACTGACATTCCCTTTGAGCAGTTTCCCCAGCCCGTTGAC
>CAYSQK010000195.1:0-3947 GCA_964433075.1 uncultured Dehalococcoidales bacterium | reverse complement strand
GATGGAATCTCGTGACTGGAGTTCAGACGTGTGCTCTTCCGATCTGGAAAGGGAACGGCACTATCACCTTATCTGCCGGAAATGCGGAAAACTCATCGACTGTCAGGAAGACCTGTTTGCCGACGTCGAGGGCGTACTGGCCGAGAAATATGCGTTCGAACCGGAGCTCGACCACTTCGTTATTTACGGCCAGTGTAAAAAATGCAGGACAATCAACGTCAGGAAGGTATAGATCTTGATAAAAAAACCGGAACCAGCTGATACCGATTCCGGTTTTCTTTTTTTCAGTTGATGACTTCGGCGTCTTTGAGTTTGATGATTTCTTCCCAACTGTAGCCGAATTCGAGGAGAATTTCTTCGGTATGCTGGCCAAGTTCGGGGGCTTCCCGTTTTACCTCTGCCGGCGTCTCATGAAAATCCCAGGGGAAGCCGAGCATCTGGATTTTACCCCAGACAGGGTGGTCGACATCGACAACGTACCGGTTGGCGACTGCCTGAGGGTCCTTGAAGACTTCGCTCGATGACTGGACAGGGGTAAAGATGAGGCCTTCTTCCTTGAAAATCGCCATCCATTCATCCCGGTCTTTTTCGGCGAACCTCTCATCGAGAATCGCTACCAGTTCGGTACCGTTATCATGGCGGGCTTCGATAGTATTGAACCGGGGGTCGTCTTTCAGGTCTTCGAGCCCCATGGCTTTACAGACTTTCGGCCAGTATTTATCCGGCTGAAGGTGAGCGATGACAATCCATTTGCCGTCCCGGCACTGGTAGTGGTTATAGATGGGATTGCCGGATTCAGCGCGCTTCAGGCGGGGAAATTCCTGTTTGAGGACACCGGGCGCCGAGAAATTAACGCCGTTGAGGGCAATCAGAGAACCCATCAGAGAAGTATCGACAAGCTGCCCTTTACCGGTTTTTTCGCGGGCGTAGAGAGCGGCGGTAACCGCCCAGGCGCAAATCAGGCCGCCCTGCTCATCGCCAAGCCCCGGAATCAGCGTGCCGGGAGGTCCGCCCCGCTCGCCGCACATCATCATGGTACCGGAGCGGGCGATACCGGTATAATCGAAGGACAGCGCCAGGGCATCCGGCCCTTCGCGCCCCCAGCCCGAAGCGTGGGCATAAATCAGGCGGGGATTGACCTTCGAACAGTCTTCCCAGGCAATGCCGAGTTTCCGGGGAGCATCGATACTGAGATTGGTGAGAAAAACATCGGCCTTTTTAATCAGCCTGAAGAAAATTTCTTTGCCGTCGAAGGTCGCGAGGTCGATAACGATGCTCCTCTTGTTACGATTGCAGCTTTCGAAGTAAAAGTTGCGTCCCTTGATACCGGTATCGGCACCGATAATACGCATCATGCCGCGGGCGGAATCGCCCGTTTTCGCTTCAATCTTGATGACATCGGCACCCAGGTCACCCAGCCGCATTCCGGCAACGGGACCCTGCTGGAACTGAGTCAGTTCGACTACCTTTACTCCGTCAAGTGGTCCGGCCATATATATCCTCCTGTTACATGATTTCGAATCGAAGGACGTCTTCTGTTCAGACGAAAGGTACTGCATGTGCAGTCAATTTCTGCCAATTATACACTATCACGGCGGAAGAATGACAACCACACCGGGCAGCACTTTTCACGCAGGGAAAATGACGAGGCGCATCACCCAATCAGGAAAAGTGAGGATGCGCCGTCATAATTCTCAGTTATCGTTACACATCTATCCAGGTTTTCGGCGTGCCGGCAGGCTCCTGTTTACTCATATCGAGGACAGTTGCTCTGGCGTTTTTCACTTTAAAGGCGCCGACAAACCCCCAGCCGTTCGCATCGATGCCCGGTTTCAGGAAAGGCCGGTCTTCGGCTATCTTCTCCTTGAGCGACTGGTCGGTAACTTCTTCAAGACGACCGCAGACACGCACCTGAATGCCGTTGGCGAAGTAGCAAAGTTCGGTATCAGGGTTTTTCTTCACCTGTTTGTAGACATCTTTCGGCGTCTGCATGGAGAAGATGATACCGTTCGTTTCGTCGGCTTTATAGGTCCCCATAGCGCGGACGCGGGGCTTGCCGGCTTCATCGACGGTGGCCATATAGGCAATCGGGTTTTTGGTGATGAATTCGAGTATTTCTTTTTTGTTCATGGTTTTTCTCCTTTTTTCGGTATTCTTTGCAGAATTCGTATTATTCGAACACAATAACATTCCGTAATGCTTCGCCGCGCTCGACGGATTCGATGGCCTCGTTGATTTTTTCGAGCGGATAGCGGGCGGTAATAAGCTCATCGAGCTTGAGTTTCCCTGATTTATAGAGGCTGACCAGGCGGGGGATGTCGATGCTCAGGCGCATCGAGCCGAGGTTACAGCTGGTGACGATTTTTTCATCGGGGAAAAAGGGCGGGAAGGTGACGGTCTCGCCGTTTACCGGCAGCCCGACGACGACTTCCATACCGGCAGCCCGTATCATCTCGTATCCCTGCCGGATAGCGGAGGCATTACCGACGGTGACGAAAACGTAATCGGCTCCCCGGCCTCCGGTCATTTCGCGAACAGCTTTCACGGGGTCAACCTGTTTCGCATTGACGGTATGGGTTGCCCCGAAGAGGCGGGCGGCTTCAAGTTTTTTATCATTGACATCGACGGCGATGAGCGGACAGGCGCCGGAGACGGCGGCACCCTGGACGGAATTCAATCCGACGCCGCCGGTGCCGATAACGACGACGCTGCTCATAGCTTCGACTCTGGCGCGGTTGACGACGGCGCCGAAACCGGTGATGACACCGCAGGCGAGGAGCGAAGCGCAGTCGAGCGGCATATCATCGGGAATAACAACGACCTGGGAAATATCAACGATGGCATACTCGGCAAAACTGGCAACGGCAACCATATGATTGAGCGCCTGGCCTTTTTTGTTGTGGAGACGGCTTTCGACAGTCAGGGGAAAGACCGCTTCACAGAGACTGGGACGGCCCTGCGCGCAATAGAAACAGCGGCCGCAGGATTTCAACATCGAAACGACAACGCGGTCGCCCGGTTTGAACCCGGTCACCCCTTCCCCGATTTCTTCGATGTATCCGGCCGATTCGTGTCCGGCGACGAGGGGCAGTTTAAAGCCGAGTTCACCGCGGAGGACATGGATATCGCTGTGGCAGATGGCGGTAGCGGCAATACGGACTTTCACCTCATTTTTCTGCGGCGGATCGAGGTCGACTTCTTCGACCGATAAGGGTTTCCCGAATTCGTAACAGACGGCTGCTTTCATGATTTCATCTCCTGTTCTGATACCATCAGTTTCTTCAAGTAATAGATAATACCACAAAAAAGAGGGGTTATTCCTGCCGGAGAAGCCGCCTGTTTCGTTGAATAATATCTACGCTCTAACTATGCATTTACGTTACAAGAGTATATAATATTTAACATTATCATTGAATATAGGGGTGTTTTCCAGAGTTTTCCACGATTTCTACGAATACAAGTGCCGGTAATGTGGCGTCAACCCCCGTCCGCCGGGTTGACATGCCATGCTCTGGAAAGGGATAATCGTGGTGCCTCAGGTGGTCAAAGTAGTTTTGACAAATCACCTAAGCGATTACTAAGTAAATAGATTGAAAAAGAACAAAGGGGACCAGAGGGAATCCGGAGAGCTTGACTAAACCTGTTGAAGGGTAATCGGTTGACGTGATGAAGTCGGTATAGCTATAAAGATTGCCTGAGGTCATTTTTTCCACCGGAATGTGCCGGTGGTTTTTTGTGTTCGGTTACGGGTAAAAAACCGGGAAATGAGGAAGCCGAGGCTGTCATTTTGTACCGGCAGTACCGGTGTTTTCCACGGCTGATTCGATGACAGGGATGCCGATAAACGGCAAATTGCGGTATTCTTCCCGATAATCGAGGCCGTAACCGACGACGAATTTGTCAGGAATTTCGAAACCGATATAGGCAAGGTTGACTTCAGCCAGGCG
>CAYSQK010000194.1:0-3956 GCA_964433075.1 uncultured Dehalococcoidales bacterium | reverse complement strand
CGGCAGACCCGCTGGAAAAGGCTTGTTTCAAGCTCATCTACCCGCTCTCGCGCGTTCAGAATCGTCGATTCGTATTCTTTCAACTCCGGTGTAAAAAACCGCTCCCCGCCGACGAGCGTCTGCTTCCGTATATACCGCTCCGGTACCTGCCCCAGATTCGCATTGGAGACTTCGATGTAGTACCCGAAAACCTTGTTGTACCCCACCTTAAGCGACTTTATCCCGGTTGTTTCCTGCTCTTCCTTCTCCATCGCCGCCAGGTACTGCCGGGCGTTTTTCGAGACCATCTGCAGCTTGTCGAGCTCTTCGGAAAATCCCTGCCGTATGACGTTCCCGTCACCCGGACTGTTCGCCGGTTCGTCGATGATAGCTTCGTCGATGAGCGCCGTGACTTCGGGTTGAGGTTTCAGTTCTGCTTTCAACCCCTGTATCGGGTTCGTCTCGTCACTGCTCTCGAGGAACGTAATCAGTTCAGGAATTGTCTGAAGCCCTTTTTTCAGCGAAACCAGTTCCCTCGGCGTCGCAATCCCGCTCTTCACCCGATTGATAAGCCGCTCGATGTCTGATGTCTTATCGAGCAGATCGATGACTCTGCTGCGCTCCATAGTGTTTTCGTAAAACCAGGTGATAATATCCTGACGCTTCTGCAGTTCAACGATGTCGAGCAGCGGCTTCCCGAGCCACCGCCTCAGCAGCCGCCCTCCCATGGCGGTTTGCGTCAGGTCGATAACCGAGAGGAGCGACCCCGTCGATGCCCGGACGCTCGAACTGGTGAAAACTTCAAGGTTCGTCAGCGTTTGCTCGTCGATCGGCATGAACGTCTCGGTCGAATACGTCGAAAGTCCGCTCAGTTGCCCTGCAGCCCCTTTTTGCGTTTCCTGGATGTAGTGGATAATCGCCCCCGCCGCCCTGACCGCCAGCGGCAGGTTTCCGCAGCCGAATCCCTCGAGTGATGCCGCATGGTAGTGGTTGAGAATCGCTTCTCTGGCAATTTCATATTCGAACCGGTAGGTGTCGAGGCGGGTAACCGGTGCTTTGATGTCGATGTCCCCCGTGCCCTCGCCGGTAATGATTTCGGAAGGATTGAGACGCTTCAGTTCGGTGTTCATCCGTTCGAGCGGCAGCTGGGTAGCGGCGAATTCCCCGGTCGAGATGTCGATGTAGGCAATCCCCGCTTCCTTATCGCCCGTCACCAGGCTGACGAGGTAGTTGTTGACCTTGCTGTCGAGCAGTCCCGGTTCGATGACCGTCCCGGGTGTGACCACCCGGACGATGTCCCGCTGGACGATTCCCTTCGTTTCTCCCGGCTGCGTCAACTGTTCGCAGATAGCCACCTTGTGGCCGGCGTTCACCAGTCGGGCCAGGTAATTATCGAGGGCGTGGTACGGAATCCCGGCGAGCGGTACCCGGTTTCCCTTTCCCATCTCCCGTGAGGTCAGGACAATGTTCAGCTCCCGGGAAACGGTCTTTGCATCGTCGTCGAACGTCTCGTAAAAGTCGCCGAGTCTGAAGAGGACAATCGCGTGCGGATATTTCCCCTTGATGGTGAGGTACTGCTGGCGGATAGGTGTCGAACCTTCGTTCATTACCTCACATTCTACCAGAAATCCTGCCGACATCAAATACCGCGCCAATCCATACCGATTATCTGAAAACTGATAACTGACCACTGATAACTGAAAACTTCTTCAGTAACTGACAACTGCCTGCTGAATACGGTAAACTGTAACGTATAAACTCGCCATGAAAAATACTGCCATCCATAAAGACTGGACTCAGGGAGGGGTTGTCAGAAATCTCTGGCTTCTCTCATGGCCGATTATGGTCAGTCAGACCTTGACCGTTATCGGTCCCACTATCGATATGATTTGGGTGGGCAAGCTCGGCCCCTCCGCCATAGCTGCTGTCGGCGTTGCCGGCATGATTGTCATGGCTATCAACTCGGTCATGATGGGCCTGTATACCGGCCTCCGGGCAATGGTTGCCCGGTTTATCGGCGCCGGCGATAAAGCAGGCGCCGTCAGTGTCGGTCAGCAGACCCTTGTCATCGGTGTCGTCTTCTCGCTGATTTCGGCGCTCGTCGGCATATTTCTCGCTGAACCCATGCTCTCGCTCTTCGGCGTCGAAGCGGATGTCGTTTCCGTCGGCGCCGGCTACATGCGCATCCAGCTTTCCGGCTCCATCGTCATGTCCCTCGCCATGATTACCCAGATGATAATGCAGGCATCCGGTGATACGGTTAATCCCATGCGTATCTCCGTCATCTTCCGGTTATTGCACCTCGGCCTTTGTCCTGCCCTCGTTTTCGGCTGGAGTATTTTCCCGGAAATGGGCGTCAACGGCGCGGCGCTCTCGGATGTCATCTCCCAGTGCGTCGGCGCATCCATTGGCATCTGGTACGTTTTCTCCGGACGTACCCGCCTGAAATTGACGCTGAAGGGCTTCCACCTCGATAAAGATATTCTGTGGCGCATGATGAAAATCGGCATCCCCTCGTCGATTACCGGGTTTCAGAGATTCGTGCCCTACCTCGTCGTTGTCCTTTTTGTCTCACCCTTCGGGACAGCCGCCGTCGGGGCGAATTCGCTCATGCAGCGCATTGATAACTTTATCCGCATGCCAGCCGGAGCTCTCGGTAGTGCCGCCGGTGTCCTCGCCGGTCAGAATATTGGTGCCGGTAAGCCGGAGCGGGCTGAAAAAGGCGGCTGGGTCGCTGTCGCTCTCTACTCCGGTGCCATGGTAATCGTTTCGGTGCTGATATGGTTTTTTGCCGAAGAGGTTGTCCGGCTCTTCAACAGCGACCCCGAGCTCGTCGGCATTGCCGCCGGTTTCATGCGCATTCAGATTCTCGGCTACCTCGTCATCGGTCCTACCGTTGTCCTGAGTCTCTGTATTGAAGGCGTCGGGGACACCATTCCTACCATGATTGGTACCCTCTTCACCATGTGGGCAGTACAGGTGCCCCTCGCCTGGGCGCTGCCCGAATTTACCTCGCTCGGTGTTAACGGCACACAGTGGGCTATTACCATTGCTCTCGTTGCCAGAGCCGTCATCTTCATCATCTATTTCAGGACCGGCCGGTGGAAGAAAAAAGCTGTCTGATGCTCCTCTGATATGGTATGATTTGATAGACTGCTGTGAGAACCTGACGTAAATACCGAAGGCACGGAGACAGATGTGAAAAAGTTTGGATTGGCATTTTTAACGGGACTGATTACCCTGATGATACTCGGTATCTCGGGATGTGGAGAAGATATGACTGCTCAGGACGGAGACATTGTACAGGTACACTACACCGGGACGCTTGAGGACGGTTCGACCTTCGATACGTCGGCCGGGCGTGACCCGCTCGAATTTACCGTCGGCGCCGGACAGATGATTCAGGGGTTTGACAGCGCTGTCAAAGGCATGAAAGTCGGTGATGTCAAAACGGTTACCATTCCGGCGGATGAAGCCTACGGCCAGCCGGATGAAAACCTCTACCTCGAATTTCAGAGAAGCGAACTGCCGGAAGGTATGGACCCGGCGGTCGGTGATCAGTTGCCGTTGTCCACCTCGACCGGTCGCCAGATGATGGTGCCGGTTATTGCGGTAACGGAAACATCCATTACCGTCGATGCCAATCACGAACTTGCCGGTAAAGACCTTACCTTCAAGATAGAAATGATGAACATCACCAGACCGTAGTACCCATTATGAACGGGACCGTGTCGTATTCGACTGACTCGTCCGACATTCCCGTCATACGTTTACTGTAAACTGTCTACTGTGAACTGTCTACTGTGAACTGTCTACTGTCAACTTTTCACCATCTTCCACACCACCCCTATTGTCTCCCGAGAGAAGCCGAATCGTAGTGCCGGTCCCACCATCAGCAGCGGTACAATGCGCACCTGCCCTTTCAGGTCGCCCTCGAAGGTATCGTCACCGTCAAAGGCCGGTATCAGGCCGACATC
>CAYSQK010000193.1:0-3973 GCA_964433075.1 uncultured Dehalococcoidales bacterium | reverse complement strand
GACTATTATGCTCATTTTTAGCGATATCCGGGATATGTTTTGTCTGTGATATGAATAAGGATCGTCCCGTACGGACACGGGACGATCCTTTCGTTTCTGTGATTAAGAGTTAGCCGTAAGTTCGGCAGCCCGGTCGATAATCTTGTGGGCCTGTTCCGAAGGCTGGAGGACGTACTTGTCAACACCGAGCTTCTTCTTTTCCTGGAGTCCTCTGAAGATTTTCTCCGAGGTGATGGGCAGGTCGAGAATCAGGACGCCGCAGGCGTCGTAGACAGCGTTGATGATGGCCGGAAGCACCGGGATGATACAGCCTTCGCCGGCTTCCTTGGCGCCGAACGGGCCGTTGGGCTCGTTGCTTTCGATAATCAGGGCGCTCAGTTCAGGTACATCGAGGAAGGTCGGAATCTTGTAGTTTCCGAGGTCGGCATTCATGATATTGCCTTTTTTGTCGTAGACCACTTCCTCGAAGAGTGTTTCGCCGAGTCCGTGACACATCGAGCCGTCGAGCTGTCCTTCGACCGATTTCCGGTTGAGGGCCAGGCCGCAGTCATGGGCAAGGGTCAGTTTATCGACGGTCAGCCGTCCGGTTTCCATATCGACGGCGACTTCGGCGATGCAGGACTGGGTCGAATAGGCCGGTGAGGCTCCGACAATCGAGCCTTTCCATTCCTTCGAGTACTGCATTTCCGGCGGTGAGTAGGTGCCGATACCTGAAATGGTTCCCTGTCCGGCGTAAATCCAGCGGGTGACCTCTTCGAAGGTAAGCGGTCCTTCATCCGTCATGCCGGTGAAACCGCGGTGTTCGGATTTGTACCGGCTTCTGATGTTGCTGACCATGTCCGGTTTCTTTTCGGTTCCGAGTATCTTTGCATCTTTGAAGGTAAACTCCGATTCGGGCATGTCGAAGGCTTCCGAGACCTTTTTCAGTATCTGGGAGCGAATCGATTCAGCCGCCATCTTGGAGGCGTTGCCCGTCATCAGTGTCTGCCGGCTTGAGTAGGCTCCCAGGTCGATGGGGCACAGGCCGGTATCACCGGATATAACCGCCACATCTTTCAGGGGAAGACCGAGTACCTCGGCCGTCAGGATAGCCATGACGGTATCCGAGCCCTGACCGATTTCATTCGAACCGGTGTGGACGGTGACGCCGCGGCCGTCTTCGGCGACTCTGGTCATGACGGTCGAGTGCGGGATATCGGTTCGGTAAATCGAACCGCCGGCGCCGGAGATGAAGTAACTGGAGCCGACACCGATGCCTTTACCGAGCGGCAGTTTGCCTTTCTTTTCCGTCCATTTCGAATCGTCACGGGCGGCGGCAAGGCTTTCTTTGGCGTTGAAGCTGCTCAGGTAGTAACCGGTCTTTGTTCGGTCACCCTTCTGCAGCATGTTTTTCATTCTGATTTCAATCGGGTCCATGCCGAGTTCTTCGGCGACCATGCTCAACTGTGATTCGAAGAGAGCCCGGTTACTGACAGCGCCGTGTCCGCGAAGGGCGGCGCTGGTGGGTTTATTGGTATAAATCCGGTACCCGTCATACTTCATGTTATCGATGGCATAGGGAGCGTGGAGTGTTGACCCGTTGTAGTACACGGTGGCGATTCCGAGGCTGCTGTAGGCACCGCCGTCAAGAACGGCGAGGTGTTTGTGGCCGAGAATCTTGCCCTCTTTATCGACACCGATGGTCATCTCATGGAAGTAATGGTGGCGGGCACGGCTTCTGACGAAGAATTCGGCTCGTTCCATGACGTATTTGACCGGTCGTCCGGAGGCCATCGAGAGCATACAGGTAATAATTTCGTGTGACCCGGCGCTCGCTTTGACACCGAAACCGCCGCCGACGTACGGGGCGATGACCCTGACTCTTTCGATGGGGATTTCGAGGACCATAGCTACGGCTCGCTGGACATAGTGAGAAACCTGGGTCGATGTGTACAGCATGAGATTGCCGTTAAGGTCGTATTCGGCAACGCAGGCGGAAGGCTCCATTGCCACGCCGTCGGTCTTTTTGTTTTCGAATCTATCTGTCCTGACGAGATACGCATCAGCAAACGCCGCATCGACATCGCCGACGGCGTTATGGACTTCCTGGCAGATGTTACCGGGGTATTCCGGGTGAACCAGCGGTGCGCCGTCGGCCATCGCTTCGAGCGGGTCGAGCAGGGCAGGCAGTTCTTCGTACTCAACTTTTATCAGCGACAGCGCTTCTTTAGCGGTCTGTTCGTCGACTGCCGCAACTGCCGCGACTTCGTCACCGATATAGTTGACTTTATCGATTGCCAGGGCGGTTTCATCGAACCTGGCCGGACTGTGGCCGAACTTAATCTGGCTGACGTCTTTACCGGTGATGACGGCTTTTACGCCGACCAGTTTCTTTGCCTGGGAAACATCGATACTTTTTATCTTTGCATGGGCGACAGGGCTGTGAAGAATAGCGCCGAACAGCATGTTGGGCAGAACGATGTCGGCTGTGTACCGTGCTTCACCGGTGGCTTTCTCCGGGACGCCCCTTCTTACCGGGCTTCCGCCAATTACTGAAAAATTGTTTTTTACTTCGGTCATCGTTCTACTCCTGGGCCTTCGTTTTCGCCGCTGCATCTTCGACAGCGTTGACTATTTTAAAATAACCGGTGCATCGGCACAGGTTCCCGACCATGGCTTCGCGAATCTCCTGTCGTGTCGGAGAAGGGTTTTTCCTGATGAGAGCTTTTGCTTTCATTATCATACCGGGGGAACAGAATCCGCACTGGACAGCGCCGTCGTCGATAAAGGCCTGCTGTACCGGGTCGAGTTCCGTGCCGTTCGCCAGTCCTTCGATGGTCGTGACTTCACATCCGTCCGCCATGGCAGCCAGTACCAGGCAGGAATTGACCGGGTCACCGTTCAGCAGTACCGTGCAGGCGCCGCAGTCACCGAGTTCGCACCCCTGTTTCGTTCCCGTAAGGTTAAGCTGGGGACCGCGAAGCACCTGTGACAGGGTCTCATGCGGGGCAACCAGCAGTTCATGTTCATAACCGTTGACATTCAGTGTAATATGCTTTTTCATGAATCGGAATTTCCTCGCTTTCTCTTAGTTTCCCGCAACCGCATTGAGGAGGTTGCGTTTCACCAGTATTTTAACAAGCTGGCGCCGGTAATCTGCCGATGCCCTGATATCGGTAATGGGTTTGCAGCTTTCAGAGGCTATCTGGCCTGCCTGTTCTGCGGTGTCTTCAGTGATTTTCTTGCCTTTGATGAATTCTTCTGTCTTCAGGCACCTGATGTAGGTCGGTGCGACGGAGCCGAGGACGATTTTCCCGTCGACGCAGGTACCGTTTTCGATAGTAACCGATGTGGTCGCGCTGACGATGGCGATTTCCATTGCCTGGCGGGTGCCGTACTTGATGTATGATACCTTTGTGCCGACGGCCGGTTTCTTAATTGTGATGGTCTGAAGAATTTCACCCTTGGCGAGGGTTGTCTGCCCGGGCCCTTTATAGATGGTTTCGATGAGTTCTTCTCTCGTTCCATTCGGCCCGGCGATAACGGCGGTAGCACCGTAGGCGATGAGCGGCCCGATGGTATCTGCAGCCGGTCTGGCTGAACAAACGTTCCCGCCGATGGTCGCCCGGTCACGTATCTGCCACGAACCGAGATTTCCTGCTGCGGCTGCCAGTGCCGGGTAGTTCTTTTTGATGACCGGAGAATCGACAATGTCGATTATCCTGACGGCTGAGCCGAGTGTCAGTCCTTTCTCATCCGAGAAGGACATCTCTTTCAGTTCGCTGACCTTGCCGAGTGAAACGAGAGTATCGGCCGAAAAAACTTTTTTCTTGAGGTTGACCAGTAAATCCGTCCCGCCGGCAATGACTCTGGCATTGCTGCCGGCCTGGAGGGCCTGACAAACCTCCTTCACCGATGAAGGCTCCAATAAGTCGAATCTTGGTAATATCATCCAGCTTCTCCCAAATTCATTTTTCCTGATTATTCCGGGGAA
>CAYSQK010000192.1:0-3993 GCA_964433075.1 uncultured Dehalococcoidales bacterium | reverse complement strand
CGCGACCAGGGAATCATCAGCCTCCGGCTCGGGAGAAGAGCAAAAATCGTCCGCCAACCGCACACAGCACCGACTCAGGATACCGGTGATGCTATCCGGGGCCGATTCAGCGAACTGGTAACGGATGCCGCGCTGGCAGGATTTTCAGCCGAAGAAATCAGGCAGATCATCGAAGACTGCCTTAAGCGATAATAAGACTGAAACAAGGAGTACACCCGTGACAAAGAAAATCATTCACCCCCTGTGGACACACGTACCGGTACTGCTGGTACTCGCGGTACTCATCGGCAGCATCATCGCTGCGGCACCTTATCCTGCTTCAGTTCCGCTCCATTTCAGCGGGGCGGGCATTGCCGACCGGTACGGGTCGCCGTGGGAATACTTCGGGATAACCATCGGCCTTTCGGTTCTGTTCATCAGTATCTCGCTGATTATCGACGAACTGTGGGCACGGCAGGAAAGCAGGAAGATGTTCAACTGGTTCACCCTGCTCGATGACATCATCGTCGGGATGATGACCGGATTCACCGTCAGTTACACGTCATTCATCAATTCAGGTTCGTCTGTCTACTCTTTTCACTGGGGATGGTTTGCCGCGATTGCCGGGGTATCCGCCATCCTGTCAGCCGTGTTCGAACTGCTCCGGCCGTACCGGCACCATGAGCACCAGCTTGACAACGCCGACGTTTCCGGGCTGAAAGCTGAACTGAAAAAACACCTGAAAGACAAGACTCCCTTCATCTACTGGGATATTCAGAATCCAGGTTACGTGAGTCTGCTCACTATTTTTCTGCCGTTAGTGCTGGTAATCTGCGGAGGCGTCATATGGATAACGGAGGGATGGCCCGCACTCATTCTCATCGTTGCCGGACTGCTCCTGACTCTTCCCAACGGCGGTCAAAGAGTGATGGTAACACCGAAAGAAATCGTTATCCGCTGGGGACTGGCCGGATTCACAGTGCTGAGACTGAAGACAAGTGACATTCACAGTGCTGAACTGCGGGATTTTTCACCGCTGAAAGACTTCGGAGGGTACGGTATCAGATTCAACCGGGAGATGAAAGCCTATTATTTCAGAGGATCCCGGGGTGTCAGACTCGAGACGACCGGCGAAAAAGCAATCCTCATCGGCTCCGACCGGCCGGAGAATCTGCTGACGGTTATTCAGGCGGTTACGGAAACCAGGTAACACCGGTCAGCGAGCACATTGACAGTAATAGAAAAGCCGTCCCGGTTTTATCGGGACGGCTTTTCCCTTTTATCAACTATTTGTTTTCATCCGTTTGATGACATTCGGTTCCCGGATAACCAGTTCGTTACTGTCATACCCCTGGTCGTAATAGTAGACGTTATCGACTTCTTCCTTCGGGGTCAGTTCAGGGAATGATTTTTCCGTATGGTCCGATTCCTGGCTGATGGTCATGAAAATCCAGGGACGGTTGACCTTTTTGATAATCCACGGGCCGTGAATCATATTCGCCGGAAGGTAGATAAGGGTCGATTTGGTGATGACGTGTTTCTCCATTTCCGGCCCCATGTACATGACGGCCTCGCCGCCGAGGTCGTACGGGTCATCCGGATTCGTCCCGATGTGGACAACGACTTCCGGGCTTTTGTGCATGTGGGGGCCGTGTCCGACCTGAGTCCAGTCAGTGGCAGGTTCCATGCCGTAGGGCACAGGCTCTATCCAGCGGATAAAGTACTGGTGGCAGCCGGGGAAATTCTCACCATCAAGCGCTGCTATCACCTTTTTCGGCGCCATCAAATCATCTTTCGGAAGCCCCGAAAAAAAGTACCGGTCATATTTACCGCTCATTATCCGCTCCTTTTTCCATGAATGAATGTATCCGATTGTACTACTCCCGCATCCGTAAAAACAATGACGGGAAATAACGCCGGCGGCGGTTGAAGAAACGGCGGTGATTGACTATAGTTAACATCAGATGATTATTACGATACGACAATACGACCCGCAAAACGACCCCGGCCTGTTTGACGTACAGAACGGGGAAACCGTTCTCCGCGCAGGCAGCACCGACCTGCCGCTGCTGTCCGGGCGGGGCTTGCCTGAAAAGGCTGTTCTGCCGGAAGGCATCTGGATTGCCCGCAGCGATGAGAGGGCAATCGGCGCCATTCTTTTCGGGGTGTCCCACGACAGCAGGTCTCCGGCAGCAGCTATTCACGGCATTACCGTCGATGAACCGTTCCGCCGGAGGGGTATCGGCGGAGCGCTGATGTACAAAGCCGAACTCTACGCTCTGTCCCGCAACATCGAGAGGATAATTACCCGGACTTCCCCGGATAACGAAGCATTTCTCATTCTCCTGAAAAAATGCTGGTATTCGGTGATTTCAACGGATAACGGCGTCCTGACAATGGAAAAAACCCGGTTGAGGCTGCGATGACGTATTCACTCAAGCCATTGAAGTGGTATGCGCGGCTTGCCGAAAAGAAAGGGCGACTCGAAGCCGGAGCTTTTGCCATCGAAGGCGAACGGGCTGTCCGGCAGGTCGCCGAATCACACCCTGAGTCGATTCTTGAAATAATAACCGTCGAGTCTCCCCCGCCGGATTACGACCGGTTCAATTGCCGCCGACTCGATGAGCGTCAGTTCAAATCCATCAGCGCCGCCGGCACGCCTCAGGGCATCATGGCGATTGTGACAATACCGGAAGGTCTGTACTCGCCGGAGCTACCGGAGAATGCCGGGAGAAGGGTACTGCTGATGGAGGACATCCAGGACCCGGGGAATGCCGGCACGCTCATCCGCACGGCAGCAGCGTTCGGATATTCGGGAGTCATCATGACAGACAACGGCGCGGACCCGCTTTCGCCGAAGTGCGTGCAGTCGACGGCCGGTTCACTCCTTTCGCTGTGGATACGCCGGACGAGCCGATACCTCGAAACGGTCGATTCGCTGCGAGCGCGGGGGTATGTTCTTTCCGCGGCTGTCCTCGAGGGGAATGACGACCCGTCGGTTTCGGCGAACGACGATTTTCAGGTACTGGCTCTGGGCAACGAGGCTTCGGGGCTGTCCGACGAAATTGTGACGAGAGCAGACAGAACGATAAAAATCGACATCGACCGGACAAAAGCCGAATCTTTGAACGTGGCTGCCTGCGGAGCGATATGCATGTACCTGAGCACGCAAATATGTTCACACCGTGCGAATCCCTGACCTGGCTTGCTATCTCCGACCGGCAGCGTTGTAAGATGGTACACTTTACACAATACAATTGGTGATATATAATTATTAAGGTTACAGAGTAGGTTATTACATATTCATCAGCTCCATTTTGAAGTGCTTGTTAATTGGTGACCGAACTCTAACTAAAATTTAAGAGAGGAGGTCATCAAATGAGTTTTCAAGACAAGTCCCTCCAGTGTTCAGACTGCGGAGCCACGTTCACCTTTACCGCAGAAGAGCAGGAATTCTATCAGTCAAAAGGATATGTCAATGAACCGAAACGGTGTCCGGACTGCCGGCAGGCGAGAAAAGCCCGCCAGAATACCGGAACCAGCACGTACGCCAGGAAACAGATGTACCCGGTAACATGCGCTCAGTGTGGCAAACAAACCGAGGTACCATTCGAACCACGCGGCGACAGGCCGGTTTATTGCAGCGACTGCTACCGGAAAAACAGAAATTAAACAAACGTTAATAGAGATGCTGCAGGAGAATGATACCGTCATTCCCTGCAGTATCCATAAAAAGCAGGTGTGAATATATGTCAATGCAGGTATCTATCAGAGATGGTGAATCACAGGAATCATTACTGCGCCGTTTCCAGAGAATGGTCCAGACGAGCGGCATCCTGCGTGAAGCCAAGGTTTACCGTCACTTCGTTTCCCGCGGAGAACAGGAACGCATGAAAGCACAGAAAAGCGCGAGACGAAGGCGCCGGCAGCTCAATTCGGCCAAATAAGAAACGGGAACCAACGGCTGAAAAAGCTTACCCATGAGGATGCACAGGAGTGCTCCTGTATTGCATG
>CAYSQK010000191.1:0-4035 GCA_964433075.1 uncultured Dehalococcoidales bacterium | reverse complement strand
CTGTGAACTGTGAACCGGTAAAACTTGTTGACCGTCGGAGCGAAATAGTAAGATGAAGGAGAGTAACGGAAAGAGAGAAACGGAAAGAGGGAGAGAAGACCGCATGATAATCGAACGACTTGAACTGCTGCCTTTCGGCACGAACTGCTATATCGTTGCCGACGAGGCCTCGAAGGAGGGGATGCTCATCGACCCCGGCTGCGACGCTCCGGCAATCAGACAGAAAATAGAGGAGCTGGGGGTGAGCATCAGACTGATTGTCCTGACTCACGGTCATCCCGACCACATCGGGGCGCTGAAGGAAATGAAGGATTATACCGGAGCGGCGGTGGCTATCCACCCGGACGACGCGATGTACATCGAGAGCAGGCAGCGGGGCGGTTTCGGGTTTCCGGGGCAGGAACCGGTGACGCCGGACCGGCTGCTGCAAGACGGGGATACCGTATCCGCCGGCAGTCTTTCCTTCAGGGTCATTCACACCCCCGGCCACACGCAGGGAGGCATCTGCCTCTACCGTGAGGGCGTTGTTTTCACCGGCGATACGCTGTTCAGGTACAGCGTCGGACGGTACGACATGCCGGGCGGAGACGGACGGCAGGAACTGACGAGCATTGTCCAAAAACTGATGGTGCTGCCGGATGAGACAATTGCCTACCCCGGTCACGGGCCGGCGACGACTATCGGGGATGAAAAAGAGGGGAATCCGTTTCTTCGACAGTAGACAGTTACTGAAGAAGTTATCAGTAAACAGTAGACAGTAAACAGTAGACAGTAGACAGTAGACAGTAGACAGTAAACTGTGAACTGTGAACTGTGAACTGTGAACTGTGAACTTTCGAAAGGGACGGCTCGTGGTGAGCCGCCCCTTTCGTTTTGCTTTTCCTGTCTTTTAACCGAGCCAGCCGGTGAGGGTGAATATCGGAGCGAAGACAACCGCAACGATAGACATGAGTTTCAAGAGGATATTCAACGAGGGTCCGGAGGTATCTTTGAAGGGGTCACCGACGGTATCGCCGACGACGGCTGCCTTGTGGGCATCCGAGCCTTTGCCGCCGAGCATACCGGTTTCAATCCATTTCTTGGCGTTGTCCCAGGCGCCGCCGGCGTTGGCCATGGTGACGGCCAGCATGAAGCCGGAGGCGATGGCGCCGATGAGCATGCCGCCGAGGGCGTTGGCGCCGAGGGCGAGGCCGACGAGAATGGGGGCAACAACCGCGAGGATACCGGGGAGAATCATGGCTTTGAGGGCCGCAGCGGTGGAGATACTGACGCACCGGGCATAATCAGGCTTTACGCCTTCCTTGCCTTCTTTGAGGCCGGTAATTTCACGCCACTGACGGCGCACTTCATTGACAATCCCCATAGCGGCCTTGCCGACCGCATCCATGGTGAGGGCGCTGAAGACGAAGACGAGTACCGAGCCAAGGAAAAGGCCGACGATGACGACGGGGTCAGTGAGACTGATATCGATAACGACACCCTGGACTCTCATCGTTTCTGCGAAGGCAGCCGTCATACCGAGAGCGGCGAGGGCGGCCGAGCCGATGGCAAAGCCTTTGCCGGTTGCGGCGGTGGTGTTACCGAGGGAATCGAGGGCATCAGTTCTCTCTCTGACTTCAGGCGCCAGATGAGCCTGTTCGGCAATACCGCCGGCATTGTCGGCAACCGGTCCGTAGGCATCAGTCGCAAGGGTAATGCCGAGGGTGGAGAGCATGCCGAGGGCGGCAATCGAAATGCCGTAAAGCCCGGCAACTTTGAAGGCGACCAGCGTAGCCACCGAAACGAGGAGAACCGGGATGAGGGTGCTCATCATGGCAGTGCCGAAGCCTTTGATGATGAGGGTACCGGTACCGGTTTCCGCCGATTCAGCAATTCTCTGGGTGGGTTTATAGGTGTAGGAGGTATAGTATTCGACGCTGAGGCCGATAAGAATACCGGCGACGAGGCCGGCGATAACCGCCCAGAAGACACCGAAATCGATATCCATTTTCCAGATAACGAGTCCGGAAATAATGACGACGAGAACGGAGGCGACGTAAATGCCGCGGCGGAGCGACCAGAGGAGTTCTTTCATTCCGGCGCCTTCTTTGGTTCTGACGAAGAAGGTACCGATGATGCCGGCAAGGATACCGCCGGCAGCGATGACGAAGGGAAGGACAGCCATGTCAGAATCCCAGGCAAACCCGGCGCCGACGGCCACGACGAGCGTGGCGACGATGGCGGCCGCGTAGGATTCAAAGAGGTCAGCGCCCATACCGGCGATATCGCCGACATTGTCACCGACATTATCCGCGATGACGCCGGGATTTCTCGGGTCATCTTCCGGAATACCGGCTTCCACTTTACCGACTAAATCAGAGCCGACATCGGCTCCTTTGGTAAAGATACCGCCGCCAACCCTGGCGAAGAGAGCAATCGAAGAAGCACCAAAGCTGAAACCGGTGATAATTTTGACAATTTCATCACCACCGAAAATGAGGTAGATGACACTCAGTCCGAGAATACCGAGGGCGACGACAGTCGTCCCCATAACGGAACCGCTCGAGAAGGCGACCCTCAAGGCTGAGTTCAGCCCTTTTTGAGCAGCGGTGGCGGTACGCCCGTTCGCTTTGACACCGAGCCTCATTCCGATATAACCGGCGCCTGCCGAGGTAACAGCGCCTACGAGGTAGGCAACACCGGCTTCCCATCTGATATCAGGAATCACGCACATGACAATAAATACGACCAGCACGAATACAGACAGGGTCACGTATTCGCGTTTGAGAAAGGCGATTGCGCCTTCCTCGATAGCAGCGGTTATCTCCCTGATGCGGGCGGAACCGGCATCTTTACGGAGGACACTCATGGTCAGGAACACCATAAAGATGATGCCTATAACCCCTGCTATGACAGCAAACCATATCAGGTCCATATAAACAAACTCCTTTCTTTACTCTCTATCCTTTATTATTATCCCGGCCGGTAACGGCCTTCTTCGATTCCCTACAATCGTTTTTCAACTTTTTCAAGCCTGGCAGCGAGGTCCTGCTGAGTCATGACCAGGGTCAGGTCACTCCGGGTGCGTTCGAGCACGCCTCTGAGCATATCAGTGGTTCTCCGCAGGCCGCCGGTAACGGCGTCCGGAAAATCGATAGTAACGAGGACGCTGTAAATGTCATCCATGGCCGTCAGCAGGGCTTCACCCTGAGAAAGGTCACCTTTTCTCATGCCGTCGAGAAGGTAGCGTCTCAATTCGCTGGCGGCTTCGCCGAGCCCGTTGAGGTAAGAAGCGGAATCAACTCCCAGTTCTTCAGGGGTGGGGAGCAGCTGACCGGTGACGATACTCAGGACAGCGCAGCCTTCGACATATTCTTTCTGGGCGTCCCGGAGCGAGCCGGTGTTGACGAGTTCAGGGCTGCCGGCGAGGGCTGTTTCACATTCTTTCAGGAGTCCGGCAGCTGATTCGAGAAGCCGGCGGGATTTTTCTATTTCCTGCCGGTGAACGGCCCGGATGGCCTCACTGCAGCAGCGGATGGCTTCACGGCTCATCGGCAGCATGGCTTCCCTGGCTTTGTCTTTGGCGGTCAGGTTATTCCTGACCTGTTCGGATATGGCATCCAGATTATCAGTAGGTCCGCTCATTCTTTTCCCTCAAAGGCGTCCGCCAGTTCACGGGCAGCCTGCCGGGGCGATTCAGCGCCGAGGACGGCACCGATAACCGCCACCGCATCAGCCCCCGCTTCCCTGACATCCGCAATGTTCTTTCTGTTTATTCCACCGATGGCGACAACCGGAAGACCGACCGACTGCTTCACCTCCTGCACGGTTAGCAGCCCGACAACCCGGGCGGGTGTGGTGGTCGAGACTTTCGATTCTGTGGGATACACGGCTCCGACCGCCACGTAATCGGCTCCGGCCTCCTGCGCGGCAAGGGCCTGGTCCCGGGAGGTGGTCGAACAGCCGATAAGGCAGCCGACCGGCAGCAGTTTTCTGGCTGTCTGCACGGGGATATCATCCTGACCGAGGTGGAGGCCGTCCGCCCGGACGGCGAGG
>CAYSQK010000190.1:0-4037 GCA_964433075.1 uncultured Dehalococcoidales bacterium | reverse complement strand
GGTACCCTGAATGACCATTATCAGGTTTGACATCATAAATCGTTACCTGTTATCTTTTTTTCGATAAGGATTGTAGTTACCGTGGAAAGGAGTGTACGTAATGCAGAAAAATGACGACAGCGTTCTGGGTCCGTACCGCGTGCTTGACCTTGCCGATGAGAAAGGTCTGCTCTGCGGGAAAATACTCGGGGACCTCGGAGCGGATGTAATCAAAGTTGAAAAGCCGGGAGGCGATGCTGCCCGGAATATCGGACCTTTTTATCATGATGAGGTCGACCCCGAAAAAAGCCTCTACTGGTTTGCCCTCAACACCAGCAAGCGAGGTATCACCCTCGATATCGAAAAGCCGGCCGGGAGGGAACTCTTCAAAAAACTGGTGAAGACGGCTGATTTCGTTATCGAATCGTTCACGCCGGGGTACATGGACAACCTCGGTCTGGGGTACAAAGACCTCGAGAAGCTGAATCCGAAGGTTATCATGGTGTCCATCAGCCCGTACGGCCAGACCGGCCCCTACAGCAAGTACAAGACGTCGGACATCGTTTCCTGGGCAGCCGGCGGCAACATGTTTCCGTACGGCGATGCCGACCGGCCTCCGGTTCACTTCAGCCACCATTCCCAGGTATACATGAATGCCGGGTGCGATGCCGCTCAGGGAGCCCTGACGGCGCTCTACTACCGGCATGAGACAGGTGAAGGCCAGCAGGTAGACGTATCCTGCCAGGATTCGGTCATGCAGTGCACCGAACACATTACCGCCAGTTGGGACCTCGGCGGACATAATGCGAAGCGGGTTCCGCCCGGTACGAAGCCGGGAGAGCGTCTCACCCAGATATGGCCCTGCAAGGACGGCCACGTTTCCTGGTTCTACTGGGCCGGTAACATGTCTCTCCGTACCAACGTTCCCATGGTTAAATGGATGGAGTCCGAAGGCGAAGCTGACGAATTCCTGCTGAATTACGACTGGGCGAATATGCCGATGCAGGTACCGCCGGAAGACCTTATCCGAATCGAAGAACCGACCGCCAGATTCATCGCCAAGCGGACCAAGGCGGAGCTTTTTGCCGGCGCCTTGAAGAACGGCGTCCAGCTTTACCCGGTTTCAACCCCGAAAGACATGCTGTCCAGCCAGCAGCTCGAAGCCCGGAATTTCTGGGTCAAACTGGAGCATCCCGAACTGAACGATACCATTACCTACCCCGGTTCATTCTCGGGTACGGTTGTCGCTCCGCCGAAGCTTTACCGGAGGGCGCCGCTCATCGGTGAGCATAACAGCGAAGTTTACAAGGAAATCGGTCTCTCCGATGCCGAGATTGAAAATCTTACCCGCGACGGGATTATATAGGAAGGCGGTGAGGTATACATTATGAAGAAACAGTTACTCGAAGGAATCAGAGTTATCGATTTTACCTGGCACCTTACCGGCCCGCTGACGACGAAGCACCTTTCCGACCTCGGTGCCGAAGTAATACGGGTCGAAAGCATGCGCAGTCCGGATATCCAGCGGCTCGGCGGGCTGCTCGGCAGTTTTAACCAGTACAATTCGAGCAAGAAGGCGATTACCCTCAATCTGAAGACGCCCGAAGGCCTGGAAATCTGCAAGAAACTGATTGCGAAATGTGATGTCCTCGTGGAGAATTTCGCCGGCGGAGCCATCGAGCGAATGGGGCTCAGCTATGACGTCGTCAGTAAAATAAAACCCGATATCATCATGTGCAGTTCCTGCATGCAGGGACAGACCGGCCCGTTTGCCAAACATCCGGGGTCAGGGCACAAACTGACCGCTCTCTGCGGATTCAACCATGTCTACGGCTGGCCGGACAGAGGCCCGGGATGGATTGGCGCCTATACCGATTTCATTGCTCCGCGCTACAACATCATCGCCATCATGGCGGCGCTCGAATACCGCCGGCGTACCGGCAAGGGGCAGTACCTCGACATGTCGCAGTACGAAGGCGGTCTCCAGTTCATGTCGCCGAGTATTCTGGAATACGTGGTCAACGGCCGCATCCAGGAACGGATGGGCAATCGGAGCGATTACGCAGCACCCAACAATGCCTACCGGTGCAAAGGAGAAGAACGGTGGTGTGCCGTAACGGTAGCGACAGAAGAAGAGTGGGCCGATTTCTGTAAAGCCATCGGGAAACCGGAACTGGCCGCGAATCCGAAGTTTGCCAATTTCCGGGCACGGAAAGCTAACGAAACGGAGCTCGATGAAGTAGTGACCGCCTGGACGTCCGTACGGACAGCCGAGGAAGTCATGGACACGCTTCAGAAAGTCGGCGTGGCGGCTGCCGTGGTTGCAACCGGTGAAGACCTGATGGATAAAGACCCGCAGATACAGTATCGCGGCTCTTTCGTGAAGGTCAACCATCCGGAGTATCCGGAAAAGGTGAAGAAACCGATCTACCGGACGCAGACGGGGAATCACTTCCAGATGTCGAAGTATACTCCGACGATTACGCCGGTACCGAAACTCGGCGAGCACAACGAATACGTCTACAAAGAACTCTGCGGGCTCTCCGACGCAGAATACGACAAAATGGTGGAAAAAGGCGTTTTCCAGTAGACGAGAACCATAAGTTTGACATAACGGTGTCCCGATACCATCGGGACACCGTTTTTTCGTTTGACGGAGAGTATGGTAGTATAGATTTTGAAGAATAAACCGGAGCTGAAGGAGCGGTATGAAAGACAAACAGTCTGACCCTGCCGGGTTATGGGACGAAGCCCGTCACCTCGCTGAAACAGGTAAATATGACGGGGCAATCGAAATATACACCGGTATAATCGAAAGGTACGGTGATGATGATACGGCCGTCGAATTCGCCAATGCGTATATCGGCGATATGTACCTGACGCTGAAGCAGTTCGACCTCTCCGAAACGCATATCATGAAGGCCATTGCCCTGAATCCCGCGAGGGCCGATTACCATTACATCCTCGGGTTTGTGTACTCGAAGACACACCGATGGGAAAAAGCCGAAAAGGAATTCGAAGCAGCTATCAGGCAGGAACCGGAAAACGGGGAATTCCTTCGGGGTCTGGGTTGGGTACGTTTTGAGAGAGGGGACAAAGCTCAGGGAATCGAACTGCTCCGGAAAGCGAATGCGGTCATGCCGGGAAATCCGAATATTCTCGCGGACCTGGCGGTCGCCTATATGGCGCAGGATATCTATCGGGCGAGGGTCTTCGCGGAAGAGGCTTTTGCTGCCGATCCGGACCACCCCGTTGCCGGGAAGGTGCTGAGTAAAATCCGGTATATCATGCGCGACATGGTCACACCGGACGGGGTCATTCGCCGGGACGAGACCGACGGGGCCCCGATGAGCGGCGATGCGATTTACCGGTTCAAGGTGTCTCTCAAAGATAACCCTGATGTCTGGCGGCTCATCGATATCAAAGGAACCCAGCGGCTTTCGACGCTCCACAAGGCCATTTTCAAGGCATTCAATCGCTATGACGAACACGCTTACAGTTTCTTTCTGAAAAATGTTCCCTGGGACAGGGAGCACGAATACACCTCGCCGGGCATGGATGAAGAGGGTGATACGAAGCTGGCGAGCCGGATACGTATCGACAGCGTCGAGCTGTACGGGGGAACGAAGTTTCTCTACCTGTTCGATTTCGGAGACGAATGGTGGCACGATGTCGAACTGGTCAGCGTGACGAATAAATATACGCGGGCTGTTTTTCCGAAAATCGTCAAGAAGAACGGCAAGTCGCCGCCGCAGTATCCGAAAAAAATATAGTGGTATAATGGTACATAGATACAGAACTCATGGAGGCCTGTTATGAAATTTGCGGTAACCTTTGAACAGGACGAAGACGGATACATCGTGGTTAATTGTCCTGCTTTACCCGGTTGCTACTCGCAGGGAAAGACCAGGGAAGAAGCAGTTACCAATATCAGTGAGGCCATTCAAGGATACGTTGCCAGTCTGCGAAAGCACGGGGAACCGATTCCTTCATTATCATAATTCGATAGCACTAAATTCCTTTTTCCTCTTCTTATCGCATCAGTCTTTTCAGTAGAC
>CAYSQK010000189.1:0-4045 GCA_964433075.1 uncultured Dehalococcoidales bacterium | reverse complement strand
TCATCAAAGCGTTCTGCCAGCAGGTAGTAAACAGCGGCGATATGCTTGCAGGGATTTGCCCAATCCGGGCAGGAACAATCCGTTGACAGTTCTCTGATTGAAGCGGGAAAAAGTGATACCTTTGCATTACCGAATGCTTCCTCGATATTCTGTGGCATTTCACCGGAAAGCAACCGGGCGGCGAACACTGCCTGTGATGCCATTGCATCGGTCACATTTCCCCAGTCTTTTTCAGAAAGAGGCTTTAATCTGATTTCGATTGAATACGGTTTTGCCCGGGTTCCCTGAACCATGGCGGTTACGAGTCCTTTTTCGATGCTGATGGATATCACCTGACCGCGGCGTGCATAGGAACGTCCCCGCTGGAGCCTGGCCCCCATACCGAACGACTCCAGTACGTGTATCCAGCGCTTGGACCACCAGGTTTCGCCAATCTTGCCACGCTGACTCTTAGCTTTCAGGCCGTTTTTTACCGGTCTGGGACGTGCCGGCTCGTAGAAATGATCCCACTCGTCATATCTGCTCATGCTACTCCTCCCCAATCGTTTCACGTCTCAGGGAAAATACCTGTTCGAGTTGTTCATCAGACATTTCGGTAAGCCATCCTTCTCCGGTACCGACGATACTATCCGCAAGCTCTTTCTTCTGCTCAATCATCTGGTCGATACGCTCTTCAAGCGTACCGATACAGATGAATTTGTGTACCTGGACATTCTTTTTCTGCCCGATACGGAAAGCACGGTCGGTAGCCTGATTTTCCACAGCAGGGTTCCACCATCGGTCGAAATGAAAAACATGGTTCGCCGCTGTCAGGTTAAGGCCGACTCCCCCGGCTTTAAGTGAAAGGATGAATACCGATGATCCCTTAACATCCATCTGGAAACGTTGAATCATCGCATCGCGTTGTTTTCTGGTTGTACTTCCGTGCAAAAAGAACATCTCACAGCCAAACGTATCTCGCAAGTGGTCCCGAAGCATTAATCCCATCTCGGCGAACTGGGTGAAAATCAAAACTTTTTCCCCTGCTGCAAGGATTTCTTCCAGCATCTCCTCCAGACGGGCGAGTTTACCCGATCTCCCGGAGAGCTTGCTGCCGTCCTTGATAAACTGAGCGGGATGATTACATACCTGCTTTAGTTTCGCAAGTGTCGCAAGTACCAGCCCTTTACGTTCGATGCCCTCGGATGATTCAATCCTGTCGAGCATCTCCTTCACTACCGCCTGGTAGAGGGTCGCCTGCTCACGGGTAAGATTGCAAAAAACTTTCATCTCCATTTTTTCGGGCAGGTCACTGATAACGGCAGGATCGGTTTTCAACCTCCGCAGGATAAACGGCTGTACAAGGCGTTTGAGTGTTACAGTACGGTCGGCATTACGATACTTCTCAATGGGAACAGCAAAACCGGTATGAAAATCCGCAGCGGATTTCAGATAACCGGGGTTGAGAAAATCCATGATCGACCAGAGTTCAGTCAACCTGTTCTCCACGGGGGTCCCGGTCAATGCAACTCTGTGACTTGCACACAACTTCTTAATGGATTGAGTCTGTTTAGCGGTTGGATTCTTGATGTTCTGGGCTTCGTCAAGGGCAATACGTGCCCATGATATCGTTGAGAAGATATGTTCATCCCTGTGTGCCAGGGCATAGGTGCTGATAACAATATCGCTTTTACGGGCTTCCCTGGAAAATTTCGGGCCGGACATCCTTTCGGCACCGTGGTGGACCAATACCTTGAGGTCAGGAGCAAAACGCTCTATCTCCTTCTGCCAGTTTCCGACAACCGACATTGGGCATATCAGTAATGTTGGATTCGAAGACAATTTTCGTTTATTCACATTGCGTTCGTGAAGGATGAGAGCAATAAGCTCAATGGTCTTACCTAGACCCATGTCGTCAGCCAGACAGGCGCCTAATCCAAGCCGGTTAAGAAAAACCAGCCAGGATAATCCCTTAAGCTGGTAAGGACGAAGTTCTCCTTTGAAATCCGCAGGCGGACATACATCTGTCATTGTCAGACCATCCCCGGAAAAGTTGATAATGTCTCTGACCCATCCTTCAGACTCCACCCCGGTTATCGGTATTCCGGCTTCAGAGGTATCCCCTCCAAGTCCAATCCTGAGTATCCGGCTCAGATTCATATCATCATTTTTCTGCCTTTTGCGAAAGAAACCTGCTGCGGCTTCTAGTTGCCCGGGTTTGAACTCTACCCACTGTCCCCGTACTTTAACCAGGGGAACCTTGAGATCAGCCAGCTTGGTAAAATCCTCAAAAGAAAGAATATCGTCACCCAGAGCAACCTGCCAGTCATAATCAACCAGACTGTTCATGCCCAACAGTCCCGCCCCGGTTTTTCCTGCCGCCTTCGGTTTCACCTTCAATCTAACACTCAGCCGGGCTGCTGGCTTCTGCCACCAGGATGGTAAGAGAACGCCAAACCCGCTCTCTTCAAGAAGAGGGGTGGAGTGACGAAGAAAGTCATAGGCCTGTTCGGTGTCCAGATGTACTGCCGCGGGACGTGCTTCTTCAAGGCTTTTATCGATAGCCGGAAAGACACGGGATGCTTTCCCCAGGTCGGTAAGCAAGCGTTCCTGCGGGTTTTCGAACCGTCGTTTCAGGAAAGTTGTGATACCCGACCTCGCAGCCCAGACTTTTTCAGCCGGTACGAGCAGACTCCGGTCGTCATTGGCCTGGAGATGAAAGCTGACTATCCATTTCTTTTTGTCATCGTCGGGCGGGTCAAGTTTGAAGCAGGTACGGAAAGGAGAATCGGGCGAAACGGGATTGGCTTGACTCAGCCACTCACCCAGTTCTTTCGAAAATGAGTCAAGTGCCCCTGGAATTGTTTCAACCTTGGGATTATCCGAACAGAGAGCTCTCAGCCATCGCTCCGCCAGAGACGGTGCCTGATTTCGTCGGGGTGGTAATAGTGGTGACGAGGTGAGCCTTGCCCGGACGAAAGCGTCCACTATCTCGTTGATAAAACTGGAAATGAGGTCGAGTGGTACAAGATGTCTGTCACTGTTCGATAGAGCGCGGCAGACCGGTGGCATCGAATTTTCCAGTACCTGTATTCGCTTAGTATCTTCCTGGCTGATATATGCCTCCCAGGCAGCTTTAAAAAATACGTGTTTGTTTTGCTCTTCCTTCTTAAAGGCCGGAAGGAAACATTGTCTGGCCAGAAGTTCGAGTGAGAATTTTGCTGCTTCACTCCAAAATCGAAGCGAACTGCCGAAGGCAACTCCTCCGGGAGGGAATCCGGGCAGAGAAATCAGAAAATCCAATGCTGAAGCCGGACGTAAAGCGAGTGTATGTACACTCCATTGACTCAGTGTGATATCATCTTTGTTTCCGTTTTCACTCTCCGGTATCAAATCAGGAGAGGGTAAAGGGGCAGTTCGAACAGACGGCAACAGAACAGTCATTGTCATCCGAAATGGTTCGGGTATCACAGACTCGCCGCAAAGGGTATTAAATACTCCCTGTAGTTCGTTAAAACCAGAGGCGAAGGGATGAAGACGGGGTATATTGACCCGGCGATTCCGTTTTCTTTCAAGGACGATTGTCATGATTGAGGACTCTGCCCAAAGATGAAGATATGTCTTATCCCACAGACCATGCAGAACAATCACTATTTTTCCGCCGTTCAAATATGATAACTGTATTTTACACTAAAACAATCGTGAAAAGATAAGCACCTTCACCATTGGGCTTCGACTTATCAGAATCATAAATCAAGAGCGAACTGAACTGCTTTCGAAACCACGGTCATTTTCTGTTGAGACAGGGTTGTGAGTCGAGAGACCAGGCTGGTCTTTGGAATAGTGAGTATTTCGTCCAGGTTGACGACGCAGGACTGAGGCATACCATCGGTTGTATCGAGCGGCACCTCCACAGGAATATCGCGTACGGTACGAGTGATAGCACCAACCGTAACCGAGGTTCTTACCTGATAGGCACTGTTCCTCGAAAGTAAAAGTACCGGTCTTCGTCCGGCAGGCAGCGGCAGTTCAGCCCACCAGATTTCACCTCGTCTCATTTACCATG
>CAYSQK010000188.1:0-4063 GCA_964433075.1 uncultured Dehalococcoidales bacterium | reverse complement strand
GGAGCCGAAGGCCTCGTTCTGGAGAAGGAAATTCTCACTGCCCTGAAAGAATCGGGCGTCCGGATGATAGGCCCGAACTGTTCCGGTCTCATCAATACCCATCACGGTATGGTGCAGTCGCTCGGCGTCGTCGGCCGGCTCACGAAAGGGAATATCGGGCTGGTCGCCCAGGCCGGCGTTTACGCTGCCGGATTGCTCTGGGGTTTCAGCCGGACGCAGGGTTTCGGCATCATTGCCACCGTCGGTAATAAACTTGACCTTAATGAAACGGATATCCTCGGCTATCTCGGGACCGATGATAATATCGATGTTATTGCCATGTATCTTGAAGATATCAAAGCCGGGAGGCGCTTTGTCGATGTTGCCCGGGAGATAACGAAGAAAAAACCGGTTATTGTTCTTAAAGGCGGCCGGACGGCTGTCGGCCGGAAAACTGCCGCTTCCCATACCGCCTCGATTGCCGGCAGTTACGAAGTGTACAGCGCCGCCTTCCGGCAGAGCGGTGTTATTCAGGCGTCAAGTTACCGGGATATGTTTAACCTCACCAAGGCCTTCTCCAAGCAGCCTCTGCCCAAAGGCCCCGGAACCCTGATTATTACCTATACCGGCGCCATGGGAGTTACCGCTACCGATACCTGTTATGAGAACGGTATCCGGCTTGCCGGACTCTCGGAGACGTCGATTGAGCGTCTGAAAACGATAATCCCGTCCTACGTCACGGCGAAGAATCCGGTCGATTTAACGTTCGACCAGACGCCGGAACAACTGGCTGATGTCATCAGCGCCTGCATTGCTGATGAGGATGTCAGCGGCGTCGTCGCGGTGACCCAGGCAGAAATGACGGATGCATATGCTGAGGCTGCCTCCGGAATAGATATGCATGGGAAACCTCTTCTGTTCAGCATTCCCGCCAGGAACTTTGCCATTGAACCGGTGATACAGCTCGAGGCGGCCGGTTTCCCGGTTTACGATGCCCCTGAAACGGCTGTCAGGATGATGGCCGGTATGTATCGTTTTTATGCACACAGCCATCCGATGGCGGAAGTCGTGCTTTAAAAGTGAAAAATTCGGCACTTTCAGGGACGCGCCGGCGGGGGCGAACAATTTTAATGTCGATTCTTGACAAATGAAGCATTTATAGCATATAGTAATGTGTAATTAGTTTAAGTTAGGTTATTACAAACTGAGTAAATCATTCAAGATCAATCAAGTATTGGATGACCGGACTCGAACAAAAATCTAAGAGGAGGTTATCCAATGGCTTTTCAGGACAAATCCATCCAGTGTGCCGACTGTGGAGCTACATTCACGTTTACAGCCGAGGAACAGGAATTTTACCAGTCCAAAGGCTTCGTGAATGAACCGAAGCGTTGTCCGTCATGCCGTCAGGCCCGAAAGGCCGAACGGAATGGCAGCAGTGGTCGTCCCAGGCGTCAGATGTTTGCCGTGGTTTGTGCCGAATGTGGAAAAGAGACAGAAGTGCCTTTTGAACCCCGCGGCGACAGACCGGTCTACTGCAGCGATTGCTTCCGCAAACACAACAGCTAAAACCGCTCAATAGTTCCCTGATACCGGATGGTGCCGAAAATCGGTTTACCTGCGGTATCAGGGAATTTAACATCTTCGTTTTTCCCGGCATGTGCCGGCATTCTATCAATAAATCAGGAGTATTAGTTTGAAGATCTATGTAGGTAATTTACCCTATACCACAACTGAGGAAGACATCAGACAGGAATTTGAGTATTTTGGAACGGTTGACACCGTCAGTGTCGTTACTGACAGGGAAACCGGCAGACCGAGAGGTTTCGCCTTTGTTGAAATGTCATCGGCGAGCGATGGCAAAGATGCAATCGCCGGGCTGAACGGGAAGATGATGGGCGAACGGGCTATTGTGGTAAATGAAGCCAAACCGCGCACCGATAATCGGACTGGCGGCGGTGGTGGCGGGTACGGCAACCGGAGCGGTGGCGGCGGTGGCGGTGGATACGGTAACAGAAGAAGTTCCGGCGGTGGCTACGGCAGCGGTGGCGGCGGTGGTTACGGCGGAAGACAAAATAGATATTAAATCAGTTCATATTTGTAAACCCTTTTTTTTACGTGTGGTTTCTCATATAAACCTGGAGCGTTAATGCATTTCGAAAAATTGAATCTTAATCCGAGCATCATGAAAGGTGTTCATGAGCTCGGATTCGTTGAACTTACACCCATACAGGAACAATCTATCCCCCCGATACTGAACGGAAAAGACGTCATCGGACTTGCGCAGACCGGAACCGGTAAAACAGCCGCTTTCGTTCTGCCCATCCTCCAGCGTTGTCTCGACCTCCCCCGGCGACAGGTTAATGCTGTTATTATTTCTCCGACACGGGAACTGACCGAGCAGATATGCGATACCGTCGTGAGTCTCGGAAAGTATACCGGCCTCAAGAGTATTGCCCTGTACGGCGGGACCAATATCAACAATCAGATAAATGAACTCGGACGCGGCGCCGAGATTGTCGTCGCCTGCCCGGGAAGGCTCATCGACCACCTCTGGCGAGGGTCGATTGACCTGTCTCATCTTGACATTCTGGTGATTGACGAAGCCGACCGGATGTTCGATATGGGCTTCCAGCCTGACATCAGGCGGATTTTGTCCTGTATCCTGCAGAAGAAGCAGACCCTGCTTTTCTCTGCGACCATGCCGGACCCGATTCGCAAGCTGGTGAAAGAGATTCTGGTTGACCCCGTTACCGTTCAGATTGGTCAGACGGCCCCGGCGAAGTCGGTATCACATTCTCTCTATCCTGTCAGTCAGAACCAGAAAACCGCTCTCCTGACGGAACTGCTGTATCGTCTCGAGTCTCAGTCAGTCCTCGTTTTTACCCGGACAAAGATAAAGGCGGAGCGTATTACCCGCCATCTGAAAGATTGCGGATTCAGAGCTGCATCCTTACAGGGCGACCTTACCCAGCCGCAGCGGCAGGCGGCCATCGACGGATTTCGGTCCGGAAGGGTGAAAATCCTCGTGGCAACCGATATTGCTGCCAGGGGTATCGATATCGACCACATCTCGCATGTCATCAACTACGACATGCCGGAAAACACGGATGCCTATATCCATCGCATCGGGCGGACCGGCAGAGTGAACAAGGAAGGCGAAGCCTTTACCTTCGTCACGAGTGCCGATACGGCCATGGTTAACTCGATTGAGCAGGTTTTGAAAAAGACAATCGACCGTCGTACCATCGACGGGTTCGATTATTCGAAGGCTGCTCCGGAAAAAGAGACAAAGTCCCGGAAACCAGCCGGTATCAGGCGCGGGCCGGGGTCTGGCAGCAGACCCGTCAACCGGCGAAGACCGAAGCTTCAAAAAGGAGCAACCGTTTGAAGATTTTAATGGTGTACCCCCGGTACCCCGACACCTTCTGGAGTTTTAAACACGCCCTGAAATTCGTCTCGAAAAAAGCTGCTTTCCCTCCCCTCGGATTGTTGACCGTCGCTGCCATGCTTCCCGAAACCTGGACAAAGAAACTTGTCGATATGAATGTCGAACGGCTGAATGACAGCGATATCGAATGGGCTGATTATGTATTCATCAGCGCCATGTCGGTTCAGACGAAATCAGTCCATGACGTTATTGCCCGATGCCGGGAAGCCGGCACGAAAATCGTTGCCGGCGGCCCTCTCTTTACCACCGGACACCATGAATTCGAAGGGGTTGACCATTTTGTCCTGGGCGAAGCCGAAGTAACCCTCGCGCCGTTTATTGCCGACCTCGAAAATGGACAGGCAAAACCGCTCTATGAATCGAACGAGCGGCCGGATATCAGCCGTACCCCCGTGCCGATGTGGTCGCTGATAAATATGAAAAACTATTCTTCGATGAATCTTCAATATTCGAGAGGATGCCCGTTCGATTGCGAATTCTGTGATATCGTTCTGCTGAACGGACATGTGCCGAGAACGAAAAGCAAAGAACAGTTCATTGCCGAATTCGATGCTCTCTATGCGGAAGGCTGGAGGGGTGGGGTGTTTGTTGTCGATGATAACTTTATCGGCAATAAAAAGAAACTGAAAGCGG
>CAYSQK010000187.1:0-4073 GCA_964433075.1 uncultured Dehalococcoidales bacterium | reverse complement strand
TAGGAGCAAGAAACATCGCCAGCCGCTTGTCTCCCTTGAACTTCTCCATCAGGTAGCCGCAGTAATCGACGGTTTCGAGTACCGATTTCACATCCTGCTCCGGCAAACCGGTCATGTAAAACACATCCATGCGGCTGCAGCCGGCTTCCAGCGCATCGGCGATTGTCTGCTCCAGAGCTTCGTTGGTATAGTTTCTCCCGGCCCGCTTTCGTACTGTGTAATCATGTGACTCGGGAGATATCTCGAGACAAAACCCCGGTGCCGCCTCGGCAATGCGTTGAATCGACTCTTTCGGAACCGGCGCGAACAACTCGAAGATAAGCTGGTTCTTCACCGGATTTTCTTTGATAAGCCGGAGTATTTCAGCGGCGTATTCCTCTCCGTTCTGATACAGGTCTCCCAGAACGAATATCGGACCGCGGCTGAACCGGGCAATCTGTTTAAGGTTCTTCACGATGGCATCAGGCGACCTGAAAACCGTTTTGTCCCGATGATGGTAACCCTTGAATGCAGCATTTGACCCGCCGCAGATGACGCAGTTGTGGTTACAGCCCCTGCAGGTAATCACCGCCGTAATCGGATATCGTAACCAGTCGCTGACCGGCGTATAACTGATAAGGTCGCGGTATCGGATAACCGACTTGATGACACCTCCGAAGTGATTGTCCATGACGTTTTCGATATCCATGGGTATATTGGTGAAGGGGTTCATCCGAACGCTGCCGGCCTTGTCTTTCCATGTCAGATTGGGTACAGCCTCCGGCTGCTCTCCCTTTCGAAGGCAATCCATCAGCATCCGGAACGGCTCTTCCGTTGAGTCTCCCCTCAGAACAAAATCGATTTCCGGATAGCGGATAAGCTGATCATGGAAATAGGTCGAAGAAAATCCTCCGAAGATGACGTTCGATTCAGGATGATGTTTTTTCACCAGCCTTGCCACTTCGATGGAACCATGACTGTGCACCATCCAGTGCAGGTCGATGCCGAAAATGGGAGCTTTCAGCTTCTGAATCATTTTTTCAGCATCGAAATTCTTGTCTCGCATCATCCTGACTGCCAGGTTGACAATCCGGACACGGTAACCGGCTTTCCCGAGGTATTCGGCAATGCTGGTCAGACCGATTGGGTACATCTCGAAAACGGGAGAAGGCGGGATAAGGTCGCTGACCGGACCGTAGAGAATCGTCTTTTTTCGAAAGTCATAGACGCTCGGAGCGTGAAGTAAAATTAGATCTACTGCCATAATAATCCAATCCCCAAAATACGTGATACTACATAACCGATACCGGTTAATAACTGAGTAAAGAGTACGACCTGAACATTAGCTGACATCGCCGGAAGGAAACGCTCCATGTCATCGTAATGCTGAGAACCGCGAATCGCTTTCACGGCTATCGGTATCGTCAACAGACCAAGCAATGCCGGTGCCGGCATCTGGCCGGTAAGAACCCCGGCAATGAGTGCAACATACACCAGCACCGTCATGACGGCGTATAATCCGGCGGCTTTTTTTGTTCCCCAGGTGATAGGCGTCGTCTTTCGTCCCCCTCCGATATCTGCCGCAATGTCAGGAAATTCATTCAGCAGGAGAAGATTATGAACGAGAATGAACGAAGGAATCGTCGCGACGACGGCACGGACGTTATACTCTCCGGTCAGGACGAAATAAACCCCGAGCACTGTAATCACTCCCAGTCCGACTCCGGGAGACCATTCGGGCCAGTACCGCCTGAGAATAACCGGGCTGTACAGCAGAATGCAAAAAGCAGCCACGACCAGTAGCGGCAGCAGCATCCATCCTGCCGCAAACAGAAAGTACACACCGATTGGTATAAGAGCGGCAAAGGTGATAACGCCCAGCCATAAAGCCTGTTTCTCAGTGAACAGCCCCTGCGGCATTGCTCCGCTCCCTCCGGAAAACGGGGTCGGTTTCGTGTGAAGATCAATACCGCTTTTATAATCGAAGTATTCGTTGAAGACGTTGACGCTGACATGGCCGACAATAATACCCAGGCAGGCGAGGAGCGCATGACCCAAATGAAAAAAACCGTCGTAAAAAGCTATTGAGGTACCCAGAAATGCCAGAATGACTGCCAGCGGGAGGAAGGGAGCTTTCGTTATCATCAGCCACTTTTTCAATTCCGTTTTCCTCAATATTGTCTCTAGATGAATAATATCGGCAGCCGTAACAGAAACGTTTCTGCCTTGTTAACGGATATGCAGCTGCAAACGGAAAGAAAATATATCCGTGACTACCTGGAGAAACCGGTTAGTTAACCCTGAGAGCTACGATAGATATAACGACAAACAGGACTGCCAGGACGATAGTCATCTGAAACAATGTTTTTTCGATACCGCGTTTCGTACGGTACACACTGTCTGCCTGACCGAAAAGCCCGCCGAGCCCGCCGCCTTTGACCTGCAGCAGAATAGCCAGCACCAGGGCTACTGAAAGAACTATCTGCGCTATGCTTAGATAAGTACTCAACTAATTTCTTCCTCTAATTTTTTCTTCATCAATTCATTCACCAGTTGAGGGTTCGCCCTGCCTCTGGTTACTTTCATTACCTGCCCGACAAGAAATTTCACCGCCGTTTCTTTCCCGGCCCGGTAGTCGGCTACCGCTGCCGGATTGGCTCCGATTGCCTGAATAACGGCTTCTTCGAGCTGGGATGCATCGCTTATCTGTGTTCGGTCGCCTTCCTTCAGAAGGGTATCTGCATCCTTCCCGGTACGGTACATCTCCTCCAGCATCGTCTTGGCTGTTGCCGAACTGATTTTCCCTTGGGAATTCAGCTCCGCAAGCCTGACAAGTCCGGTAACACCGACTTTACCGGAAAATTCGGTTATGTCGATGGTATTGGCATTCATTATACGACTGACTTCACCCAAAATCCAGTTACTGCTGATTTTCGCTCTTTCTTTAACGGGAACATCCGAAGGATATGATGCAATAAAGGCTTCTTCGTAATCCGCCATTTCACGTGAGCTCGTCAGAATACCTGCTTCATAAGCGGTTAAACCGTACTCATCCATAAAGCGTGCGCATCTGGCATCGGGCAGTTCAGGCAGCCCCGCCCGTATTGTGTCAACCCTTTCCCGGCTGATTGTCAAAGGCGGCAGGTCAGGCTCAGGGAAATACCGGTAATCGTGAGCGTATTCTTTACTTCGCTGGGAAACGGTGATTCCCTTTTCTTCCACCCACCCACGGGTTTCCTGTGTCAGTCTCTCACCTTTTTCTACCGCTTTTGTCTGCCGCTTAACCTCGTATTCAAGAGCGTTGTACACACCCCTGAAACTGTTCATGTTTTTTACTTCAACCTTTGTCATGAATTCGGTGCTTCCCTTCGGCCGGATGCTGACATTCGCATCACAGCGGAAGCTCCCCTCCTCCATGTTGGCATTTGAGACATCCAGGTATCGCAGAATTGTCCTCAGCTTCATCAGATACTGACGGGCTTCTTCGGGAGAACGCATATCAGGCTCGCTGACAACCTCCATCAACGGAACTCCTGAACGGTTAACGTCAACCAGACTGTAGGACGTTCCGTCAGGTAAAGTCCGGTGTATCAGTTTCGAAACATCCTCTTCAAGATGGACCCGGGTAATGCCGATTTTCCTCTCCCTGCCGTCGATATCGAGGGTTAGATATCCCCCCAGACAGAACGGCTCGTCATACTGTGAAATCTGATACCCTTTCACCAGGTCAGGGTAGGGATAGTTCTTTCGGTCGAATTTGGTATATTCCGAAATCGTGCAGTTCAGAGCCAGTCCGGTCATAATCGTGTACTCGACAGCCTTGCCGTTGATAACCGGCAGAACACCGGGCATACCGAGACATACCGGACACACATGAGTGTTCGGGGGTGCATCTGCGTAGTCACTGCTGCAGCGGCAGTACATCTTGCTTTTTGTCTTGAGTTGCGCGTGAACCTCAAGACCGATTATCGTTTCGTATTCCATAAAAAAACAGGGTTCCTGACGATTCAGTATAACAATAATGATGCTGACTGACAAGAATGATATATGCTATAATCTGAAGTGACTGGGGCTGTAGCTCATCTGGGAGAGCG
>CAYSQK010000186.1:0-4101 GCA_964433075.1 uncultured Dehalococcoidales bacterium | reverse complement strand
CATGAGCCGAGACCGAAACAGGCAAGCGTCGCTTTTGGTTCACGCGTGACAACAAGCTCTCCGAGACCTACCGTGATGGTGTATTCGTTAATTCGAATCTGGTGTGTCGCTAGTACCATCTACACGTTCCTTGCCCGGATGACTATCCTGTTCATCAGTTCCATGGTCGGCACTATCAGGAAGGTTCCGTTTATTTGCTGATTACGGGTAACGAAAGACGCTTTGACGATAAACTGGGTGTGTTGTCCGTTTATCAGTTTTTCTGTAGCATCCTTGATTATGTGAATCGCTGTATCGATCTTTAAAATCGGAGGAGACGGTGATATTTCAAGGTTAGTTGCATCAGCCAGAACATTCAAAAAGAATGCTCCCACAATGTTTCCCATTTCACTGAGTAAAGATAGTTCGATTTCTCCGAATTCCGATATGTGTTTCGGGCTTGAACCCATTTGATACCCGATAAGCTGAAATGCCAGTTTATGATCATGGACAAGTAACAAATGACCTCGCATATCGCCAAGAATATCAAGATGGATACCAATAACGGTATTATCCGGTCCGCCGAGGTAATCAATAGTTTCCTTTAGCGGTATTTGTTGGATTTCGAGGTCGACGATATTCAGTTCAGCTCCCAGCATTCGGGAAAGACCGTTGATTGAATTTTCCATCCCCTGTCGTACCAGCCATTTACAAATAGCAAAATCGCTTTCGCTTATCATTTGCTCCTGGATTATTGTTGTATTGTGTTCCACGTTTATACCTCTGAATTTATTGTCACATAACGAATTTGGATACGTAAGGACTTGATGTGTTATTTAGACGAGATATCCAGTTACTTTTACTGCACCCTTGGTGAACGGAAAAATATACTGCCTGAGACAATATTGAACCTGATGAATCAATAGCTCTAACCGGTCAAACACTCACTATCCGTATTTTGTTTACATTACCTGCCGCTGACAACAGACAGGTAATTGCTTCCGGCCGTTAACACCATCTTAATCAGAGACGAAACATCAAGAATAAGTGCCACTCTCCCGTCTCCAAGAATTGTTGCTCCGGCAATCCCTTCAACTTCACCAAGATAATTACCCAATGATTTGACAACGATTTCCTGCGGCTCCAGGAGTTCATCGATAACCAGTCCGATGAGACAATTGTCGGCAGTAACGATGACAATCAGGTGCTGATCGTTTTCCTCGGATTCATCACTTTGATTGTTGAATACCTTGTTTAACCGTACCAGGGGAATGAGACTTTCTCTCCATCGGATGATTTCTCTTCCTCGTATGGTTTGAATCTGGTTTTTTCCGATTGATACTGTCTCGGCAATTGACCCCATAGGCAGGATGTATATTGCCTCACCTACTGAAATCAGGAAACCCTGGACGATTGCGACGGTAAGGGGCAGTTTGATAATAAACTTGCTTCCTTTCCCTTCTTTTGTCTCAATCGTGGTGGTCCCGCCAAGGCTCTCGACATTAGCCCTGACAATGTCCATGCCGACTCCTCTTCCTGACACTTCCGTAGCTTGTTCCTTTGTTGACATGCCTGCCATAAATATCAGGTTTATTGCTTCCGCTTCGGAAAGATTCTCAGCTTTTGCTTCGGATATCAGTCCTTTTTTAATGGCTGACTGCTTGACCTTTTCGGGGTTGATACCTTTGCCGTCGTCTTCTACGGTAATGACGATGTGGCTTTGTTCCCGATATGCACTCAATCGGATAGTTGCTGTTTCAGATTTCCCTGCTGCTTTTCTGTCTTCCGCAGATTCTACGCCGTGATCGACTCCGTTTCTTAAAAGATGAGTTAACGGATCACGGATTTGCTCGATAATGGTGCGGTCGAGTTCAGTCTCAGCTCCTTCAACGATGAAATCAAGTTTTTTGTTTTGTGACTGAGCCAGGTCTCGTACCATTCTGGGAAACCGGTTGAAGATGGTCCCTATCGGAATCATTCTCGCCTGCATGATGTATTCCTGCAGTTCATTGATGGTTTTGATAATATGATCGGATGTGGAAGCCAGTTCGGTAATCAGTTCGTCACCCGGGTACTTTATTTCAAGCATTTTCCCTACCTGGCTGATTTTAGACCGATCGATTACCAGTTCTTCAACGACATTGAGGAGACTGTCAAGAACTTCAACATCTACGCGGACACTTTGTGAAGAATCCTGTTTTACCGATTCTTTCTTTTTTACGACATCTGATTTGGTTGCTCCCGAAGATGTGTTGTTTGTTGTGTTTTCAGGATTACCACTTTCTTGCAGAACAACCGCTGATGCAGCCTGCTCTTCAGGAGTGTAAGGCTGAATTTCAACTGTTTGAATATCACCGATATTTAGTAGTTTCTTCTGTATTGTTTCCTGATTTGCACTCGAAAGGAGCACAATTGATAACTGCAGGTTCTTACTGTCTTCCTCGATTTCATCTTCCTTCGGAGAGGATGTAATGATTTCTCCCATTCCCGGAAGTTCATTGAATATCTGCATGCATCGGACCGCCGGCCAGTCACTGTCCTTACTGATTGTTATGTCTACTTTAAGAATATGCTCGCCTTCACCTAGTCTGTTTTGTATTTCCTCTAGTTGTGAAAGCTCTATTGTTAAAGGTTTGGTTGCGGTTTGAGTAGTTTTCGAATCACCGTCAGCAACACTTTTAAGCTTGTTAACCGCCGTTTGAATATCAGGCATATCATCGTCGGATGAATTGATACAACCGACGAGTGATTTCAGTATATCGAGGCCGAACAAAAGGGCATCGATTATATCGGTGGTTACCTGAAGATTCTTGTTCCTGAGCTTGTCGAGGAGGCTTTCCATGGAATGGGTCAGTTCAGCCATTACTTGAAAACCAACCATGGCTGATGAACCCTTTATTGTATGGGCTGCCCTGAATATTTCCTGTAATAATTCAGGGTCATCCCCTTCTTTTTCGAGCTTGACGATGTCTTCATCCATTAGCTCTATATGTTCATTTACTTCCGTTAGAAAAACTTTCAGTTCTTCTGGAGTCAAGTCTGCATCTAAGTTCATGGTAGCCTCATCTTTTGATAATCAAAATGGATTGATATTTTTAGTTGGTTTTCACAACAAATATAGCTTTGAGTTAAAAATGTTCTTCATTTTCTTGAAGGTTTCAGATTATACGGCTTCCGGAACCAGAGTTTCGTCAATGGCTTCCATTTCTGTTAGATCCGAACCTTTTAATATCGCTAATACTTTGTCGAGGTCGAGAAGTATGATTAACTTGTCTTCGAGTTTTGCGATTCCTTTCAGGTAGTCTGATTCAGTACTTGTTATCATTGATGTAGGCGGTTCAAGTGATGACAAGGGAACTCTCAAAACTTCTGTAACGGCATCAACAATGACGCCAACGTCTCTCCCTGCTATATCGACAACGACGATTCTGCTTTCTTTTGTCTGTTCGGTCAGGGTGAGGTCAAGACGTTTACGCAGATCGACTACCGGTACCACTCTTCCTCGAAGGTTGATGACTCCTTCAACAAATAAAGGTGCACCAGGTACTTTCGTGACCGCCTGCATTCTGATTATTTCACGGACAACGCTTATATCGACGCCGTAATATTCTGATGCCAGATCAAAAACTACCAATTGTGTTTCAGTAGAATTAATGTTTTCTTGAACCATGATTTAATCCCTCTATACATTTTGTTCGTTGTGTTCCTCTGCCTAATTGTCCGGAATTTTAAATAATGCGATATTTTCTCGTAATTTTTCTGCCATGGTTGCAAGTGTTTGAGCAGAAGCTACCACTTCCTCAACCTGGGCGCTCATTTCTTCCGCCGAGGCCGATACCTGCTGCGTCGCCGCACTGTTTTCTTCTGCGACACCGGCTACGCTTTCGATTGATTTCATGACTTCATCAGAGCTTACCGCCATTTCTTCAGTAGCAGCAGTGTTTTCCTCAACGATGCCGTTGACGTCATCCGTTATCTTAACCATCTCCTGGCTGAGATTATGGAGTTCTCCGGAGGCTAAAGCGATACGGTCAACTTCCTGACTGACTTCTATGACAGTTTCAAGTATTTCATCGAGCGAATCGCCGGCATTGGTGGCCAGTTCATACCCGGAATTGACTT
>CAYSQK010000185.1:0-4111 GCA_964433075.1 uncultured Dehalococcoidales bacterium | reverse complement strand
GAGATAATGAGCGGTGACTGGAGTTCAGACGTGTGCTCTTCCGATCTGAGTTTCACGTTCCGGCTTTTCGGAAACATGACCGGAGGGGAAATCCTCATTTTAATGATGATATTCCTCGTCCCGTGGGTACTGGCGGTACCTTTCTACGGTCTTGAACTATTAATCGGCGTTATCCAGGCTCTTGTTTTTGCCGGACTGACACTGGTATTTGCCGCTGTCGCCACGACGACTCATGAAGCCTGAAAAAAACATATTATTCGATAAGACAAGTCGACACAGGAGGACGTAATCAACATGGAAGCAGATGCAGTAAAATTACTTGCAGCCGGACTGGCAATGGGTCTGGGAGCTATCGGCCCCGGTATCGGGGTGGGACTGGTCGCCTACGGTGCGTTACAGGCAATCGGCCGCAACCCTGAAGCGCGGGGACCAATCATGACGAACATGATTCTCGGTATCGCCATGGCTGAAGCTGTCGCTATTTACGCGCTGGTAGTCGCAGCAATCCTGGTATTTGTCGCCTAGGACCGACGAGGAGGTACATCGTGGATGGACTTGGAATAAGTCTTGAGCTGCTGATAGCTCAGTTAATAAACTTCCTGATACTGTTCGGGCTTCTCTACGCATTTGCTTACAAGCCGTTTATGAGAATACTGGATGAACGTTCTGCAACCGTGAAAGAAAAAATCGACAAAGCGGATCATCTGAAAGACCAGGCAGCCGAAGCAGAAAAGGAAGCAATGAGACGGCTGGTGGATGCGGATAACGCAGGAAAAACAATCATGGCACAGGCAGCCCGCTCTGCCGAAGAAACGAAGCGAAAAGCACTCGAAGAGGCAAAACCCGAGGTCGAGGCCGTTATCACCCGGGCACGCCGAAATGTTGAACAGGAACGTGAAGAGGTGCTGAGGGAACTGAAGCATGAATTTACCAGCCTGACCATAAGCGCTGCTCAGAAAGTAATCGAACAGGAACTGGATGAAGAAAAACACCGGAAACTGATTGAAAAAGTATTCGAGGAGAGCGAGTTACTGAAAAAGTAGGTACGTTTTTCAATGACAGGGAATAGTATGGCGGACATCTTTACCGAACAACTGGCAGCAAAAATATTCGATATTGCTCTCGAGCACAATGAGCTGAATCACTGGCTCACTGACCTGAGGGCAGTTTCTCTTCTTTCCAGAGATACAGCGCTGAGAGAGAAACTGGAAGACGCGAAAACAGATTTTTCTGAAAAGATAAAAGAGATTGAGCAGAGGCTGCCCCGACTGACCCCTTACATGGTGGAAGTGATAACAGAACTTATCCGGAAAAACCGGCTCGACGCAGGTGAGGACCTGTTCATCGCCTACCAGCGGCTGATGGACGCGCACCTGGGCATCGAAGGGGCTGAAACGGCTACCGTCACCACCGCCGTGGCGCTCGATGAGGATTTCGTTCTCGATATCGGGAAAAAATTGACGGCAATGACCGGGAACCCGGTCATCATCGAAACCAAGGTAGACCCGGCCGTTATCGGCGGCGCCATCATAAAAATCGGTGACAAAATCATCGACGGCAGTATCCGGAGGCGGCTGGAGACACTGAAGAAAGAGTTACGTAAAACAGCCAGGTAAACAGGCCTGTTTTTCAGCAATGGAGTGAGGCAGATACCATGACATCAGAAAGCCGGGATATCGCATCAGTCATCAGACAGCAGATTGAGCAGTTCAACCTGTCGATGACCATGTATGACGTCGGAACAGTCGCGGAAATCGGTGACGGCATCGCCCGTATCCGGGGGCTGAAGGCTGCCCGGTATAACGAACTGCTCCAGTTTCCCGGCGATATCATGGGAATTGCCCTCAACCTCGAAGAAGATGTCGTATCAGCGGTGGTTCTCGGACCGTACACGTCGCTGAAAGAAGGTGACGAGGTCCGGTGCACCGGCCGTATTGCAGAAATACCGGTCGGCCCTTCTCTCATCGGACGGGTGGTCGACCCGCTGGGAAAGGCACTCGACGGGAAAGATGAGATAGACAGCACCGTCATCCGGCCTATCGAAAGAATCGCTCCGAACGTCGCCGTCCGGCAGTCCGTCGATACGCCGGTACAGACAGGATTGAAGGTCATCGACGGGCTCATTCCCATCGGACGGGGGCAGCGGCAGCTTATCATCGGCGACCGGTCGACAGGGAAAACGGCGATAACCATCGATACCATTCTCAACCAGAGAGACGGCGACCTCATCTGTATCTACGTGGCAATCGGACAGAAAGCGTCGAAGGTGGCGAGGGTCATCGAGACGCTGACGAAGTACGATGCCATGAAGCACACCATCATCGTGGCGGCAAATGCCTCCGATTCGGTGGCACTCCAGTACCTGGCGCCGTACGCCGGCTGCGCCATCGGCGAAGAATTCATGGAAAACGGTAAAGACTGCCTGGTGATATACGATGATCTCACGAAACACGCCTGGGCATACCGCCAGCTTTCCCTGCTGCTGCGGAGGCCTCCCGGGAGGGAAGCATATCCGGGCGATGTTTTTTACCTTCACAGCCGTCTGCTCGAACGGGCGGCCAGGCTGGATGAAGAGCACGGCGGCGGGTCGCTGACGGCGCTCCCGATAATCGAAACCCAGGCCGGAGACATGTCCGCCTATATCCCGACGAACGTCATTTCGATTACCGACGGGCAGATTTACCTGGAGACCGACCTTTTCAACTCAGGGCAGCGGCCGGCAGTCAATGTCGGGCTGTCCGTTTCGAGGGTCGGCTCGAGCGCCCAGACGAAGGCAATCCGCAAGGTTGCCGGGAAACTCAGGCTTGAACTGGCGCAATACCGGGAACTGGCGACGTTCGCCCAGTTCGGCACATCGGAGCTCGACCAGTACACCCGCGACCAGTTACGGCGGGGTTCGCGGATAACAGAAGTCCTGAAACAGAGCCAGTACAAACCGATGCCGGTCGAGCAGCAGGTGCTTGTGCTGTACGCCGCCATCAACGGGTACCTTGACGATACCGAAACCGGAGACATACCGGCGTACGAGTCAGACCTTCAGCGGTTCATCGAAACAAATCATCCTGAAATACCGGTTATTTTATCGCGGGAGAAAGACCTGAGCCCGTCAACCGAAGACCTGATAAAACGGGCGCTCTCCGAATACAACGGAGGAAAGAGGCCGTCGTAAGCGGCCTCATAACCATCATTGGAGAATATCCACACCATACAACGGAGAATCAAGGGAATCAACAGCATATCCAAGATATCCCGGGCAATGGAAATGATTGCCACGTCGAAGATGAAGAACACGCAGCAGCGGGATATCGAAGGAAGGCCGTATGCCGAAAAAATCCTGGAAGTGATATCGGTACTGGCGGCAGTCACGAGTAAGGAAGAGATCCATCCGCTGCTGGACAGACGAGTCGTCAACAATATCGCAATCGTCCACATCACGCCTGACCGGGGATTGTGCGGGGGACTGGTGGCAAACATTAACCGGGAAATCGGCCGATTCGTCAGGAGAAGGAGAGGCAAAGTTTCCTTTATCTGTGTCGGCAGGAAAGGGCTCGATTATGTGAGGATGACACGGCGAAATGTCATTGCCGAATTCACCGGACTGGGTGATAAGCCGTCATTCGTCGACACGCTGGCAATATCGAGAATTCTCATCGAAGAGTACGAGCAGGGAATCATCGACGGCGCCTATCTTTCCTATACCCGGTTTATCTCGACGCTCCACCAGGAACCGGTTATTCAGCCGGTGCTGCCGATTACGCTGGCGGAGATACCGGATACGAAAGATTTCGAGCATGAGTACGAACCCGACCCGCACACCGTTCTCGGCGAACTGCTCTCAAGATTCATCGAAGCCGAGGTTTACCATGCTATTCTCGAATCGATAGCCAGCGAGCAGTCGGCACGAACGGTAGCGATGAAAAATGCCATGGAGAACGCGTCCGCGCTGACCCATGAACTGACGCTTCAGTATAATAAAGCGCGTCAGGAAGCAATCACCGAAGAACTGCTGGATATCACCGGCGGAGTCGAGGCATTGAATGACTGACGAACCTGTAATGAGAGGTGAACATTGGCAACCGGAAAAGTAGTCCAGGTAATCGGAACGGTGGTA
>CAYSQK010000184.1:0-4145 GCA_964433075.1 uncultured Dehalococcoidales bacterium | reverse complement strand
AACCAGCCCCGCGACAAGCGGGCGAGGAGAGCGGCCCGTTCCGGTTCGAGGCCGTGTTTCGACACGAGAGCGTCTTCGATTTCCCGGAAAGGGACGGGCACCATTTCCACCGGCTGGCACCGGGAGACGACGGTTTCGAGAAGCTGTTTGGCGTCGACTGCCAGCAGGATAAAAATCACTTTAGCTTCCGGTTCCTCGAGCGTTTTCAGCAACGAGTTGGCGGCTTCGGTGGACATCAGTTCGGCGTTTTCGATGATGAAGACTTTATATTTCCCCTCGAAGGGAGGGAGGTTCGCCGAATGCTGAATCTGGCGTATCTGGTCGATGCTGATTTCCGTTTTCGATTTCGCATCTTCGGCGGTATCGTTACTGTTAAGGCCGATGATTCGAACGTCAGCGTGTTTCAGGTCATCGATTTTCCGGCAGGAGTCGCAGACGCCGCAGGGGGCATCAGTACCGGTGCAGTTCACGGCTTTTGCCAGTTCGCGGGCAAGGTTCATCTTTCCCGAGTGCGCCGGGCCGGTAAAGAGATACGCATGGGATACGCCGCCCGTTTCAAGGCTGCGCTGAAACAGCGATACCGCTCTTTTCTGGCCTGTTACCTGCCACACGAGTTGTTACTCCTCTTTCTTACTGTAACACATTTCACAAGGTCTTCTATTCCTTTTCAATAGTACCATTATCGGCAGGCATATGTTAAGTAAAATATACAAAACCGTGACAAGCGTCACTTGACGCGTTTGGACGGTACTGGTAATATCAATCAGAATTTCTGCCGATTATTTCACAGGAGTAACCATGAGTTTCACCGAAAAACTGCTCAATGCTTCACGGCGTAATAACAGCCTGCTCTGCGTGGGCCTCGATACCGACCCGTCTTTGATACCGGAACATGTCAGTGTGCTCGATTTCAACAAGGGGATAATCGATGCGACGAAAGACCTGGTGTGCGCGTATAAGCCGAACCTGGGTTTTTACGAAGCGCAGGGAATCGAGGGTCTTGAAATACTCCGCGACACGGTGAAGTACATACCTGACGATATCCCGGTTATTGCCGATGCGAAACGGGGGGACATCGGCAACACGGCGAAAGGATATGCAAAGGCGATTTTCGAGATTTTCGGGTTCGACGCGATAACCGCCAATCCGTACCTCGGTCTCGATTCGCTCGTTCCGTTCACGGCGTATGAGGACAAATTCGTCTTCGTGCTCTGCCGGACGTCCAATCCGGGGGCGGTTGATTTTCAATCGCTGCCGTGCGAGACAACCGGAGGAACCCGGCCTCTCTACGAAATCGTTGCCGAGAAGGTCAGCGAACTGAATGACCGGGGAACGGTCGGGCTGGTGGTCGGAGCGACGTACCCTGAGGAACTGAAGGTAATCCGTCACATCCAGCCTGACATGCCGTTCCTGATACCGGGAATCGGAGCGCAGGGCGGCGATGTCGAACTGACGGTGACGTACGGAACCGATTCGGCGGGGGAAAAAGCGGTGATAAATTCTTCGCGGCAGATACTGTACGCATCCCGCGGAGCCGATTTTGCCGAGGCTGCCCGAAAAGCGGCACTGGCAACGAATGAAACCATCAACCGATACCGAAAAACGCGGTAGAGCAATGGCTGTCGAGATACATATCGGCGATATCGTGACGCTGAAAAAGCAGCATCCCTGCGGTTCGTTTACGTGGGAAGTTACCCGAATCGGGGCGGACATCGGCCTCCGCTGCCAGGGGTGCCGGCACCGGATAATGCTCGACCGGAAGACGTTCGAACAAAAACTCAGAAAAATCGATTCCGAAACCTCGCTCTGATAAAGCAGGTTTTTCGAAACGAGGACACATCAAAAAAAAGGGGCTCTCGAACGAGAGCCCCTTCGAATTTTCACAATAACGTGACTTAGTAACCCATTGCCTGTTTCATGTCCTGGTCGACCCAGACCCACTGAGTCCAGGTATCGCCGCACATGTATCCGACACTGACTTCGCCGGTGTAGTTGCGAATCCAGGGCCACCACATGGTGTAGTAGGAATAGTGAGGCGCGGGGATAGCGTACACCTGGTCGAGCAGGTACTTCTGCATTTCTTTGGTAATATCCATGGCGGCAGTCAGGCTGGTCACGCCGGCTTCTCTGGCTCTGTCGGCCATTTCGTCGACGTACGGGTCATGAATCTGACTGGTGTTGAGCCAGCTGTCACCGGTGTACTGTCCCTGTTCGGGATAGGTGGAGCACGGTGATACGTAGCAGGCCATCATGTCATTCCATTCCCGGGTCATAGCCACAGAAACGAGGGCACCGGTATCGATAATTTTCAGTTCCAGGTCAACACCGACCTGTTCCCAGTAATTCTTGACGATTGAGTAGTAATCTACCCAGTCCTGAATAAGAGTTATTTCGGCTTTGAATCCACTGGGGAAACCGGCATCTGCCAGCATCTGTTTCGATTTTTCGGGGTTATAGGTGAACAGTTCTTTGACTGATTCCGGCATTTCGGGGTCATCAAGCCCCAGGTAGAGCGCTTCGTAGGCGGGGGTGTAGTAATATGGCCAGCCAACGAGGTCGCCTTCGCCGTTATAGAGGGCTTCGTTTATTTCATCCAAGTCGATAGCCATCATCAGGGCTCGGCGGACATCCTTGTTACTCCAGGGTTCATTTTCAAGTCTGAAGTACACGGGAGGGGTATAGCCCTGACCGCGGGTGGCGCTCATGATTTTCGGAGCGCTGTTGATAATCATTTCATACTCTTCGCGTTCAAGCTGGTCTAACTGGTCAACCTGAGCGGATCTCAGAGCGGCATGCCTCGTGGATTTATCAGGCATGATGATGAATTTGACGGCGTCGGCATAGGGAAGTTGATTACCCTCACCGGGGCCGATGGGGTCAGTCATCCAGTAGTTATCATTTCTGGCCAGCGAGACGACGTTGCTCGGAATGTAGTTATCGACGTAGAACGGACCGGTGCCGACGGAAAGGGTGATATCGGTACACGATTCATAGCCGTATTCGTCATACAGTTCCGGAGGGAATACGAGGACATACGAGAATAGTCTCATGATACTGCCGAGGTGAAGGCTGAACGGATGAACGATGGTGATTTCGTTTTCACCGGTCACTTCGGGTCTGATACCCTGGCATTCGGGGAAACCGTAGTAGTTCTGAGAATTTTCGTTGTTGAGGTGCTGGTCCATACACCAGGCGACATCCTCAACGGTCATTTTCCGGCCTTTGGAAATCTCACCGGCGGCCGTGCCGGTATCCTGGAAGTAGATATTGTCCCTGATTTTTACGGTGGTAATCACGGTCTGGTCTTCGTCATTCACTACCCATGACCAGCTTTCGGCGATATAACCGGTGTTATATTCAGGTACGTTGGTACTTTCTTCCCAGAGGACTTCTCCGGTACCATACCCACCGGCAGGACCTCTGGTCCAGTCTCCATCCCAGAGACTTTGATGGGCAAGATGCTGGGGGGCCGAGGCAAACCATCCGAGTAAATCAAAACTCGGTTCGGCGTTCAGGACAATGGATACGGTACCACCGTATTCAGGAGCATCGGTTGTTACTTCGATAGTCTCTTCCTGTCCTGTTGATGTTACAATTGTTTTTCCTTCGGAAGAAGCATTATCACCCGAGTCGGTTGTGTCCGAGCCACAAGAAGCTATGACAAGCGACAGGGTCATAAGGCAGCTCACTAGCACCCAAAGAAATTTTTTCATATTTCTCCTTGTTTTATTTTCGATACGTTATTCTGTTGTATTACTCTTTTCTCCGCTTTGCGTATCATCACCTGACGCAAAGCACACACGCCATGGCAACACCTCCTATACAAAAAATGAGAGATAATCACATCCGGTAAGCAAACAGGCACCGAAATCGTTTAGTACAACGGATTCCGATGCAGTGAAAAGCGCCAAGGTTACAGGATGGAGCGGGCAATATCTGTAGTGTATGAAGAGCGGATAAAATTGTCAATAGCGGCTAGACGGGCTGATACGTGACGGAATGGCGGCAACTCCGGTGCGACCGCATCATCCGCAAACAAAAGAAAGGGGCACCTCCCGAGAGGTGCCCCTGAGTATTGACCGGGGTTGGTTTCTAGGAGCCTGTCCGAGAAAACGATAGATTTCAAGGTAAAACAATTGGGAAGG
>CAYSQK010000183.1:0-4154 GCA_964433075.1 uncultured Dehalococcoidales bacterium | reverse complement strand
TATCGGAAACAGGCTTGAGAAATACTGTCGGGTTGCTTCCGGCCGATGTTCCGATAATAGATATACTCTTGTTGACGACTAGATTTTCCTGATAATTACCAGCTGCCACGTTGATACTATCGCCGGCATCGGCTTCATCAACGGCAGATTGAATCGTATCGTAGCCGATATCCTGGGTCGTGTTATATACCTTTTTGTGACTGACAAGGTTATCCATCGTTTCGCTGTCGTAGTACGGGTCGTATTGAACGTTTCCCGATATCACGGCTGCGACACCGGCACCATCCGCTGTCCCCCACCAGTTCGCCCGGGCGAGCAATGCATCAGGTCCGGTATTGATGATACCAAAGCTGTTGTTGCCGTTTACAGCATTTTCCCGGAAACTGTTATTTGCGGCGCCTCGGCTGACGGTTATTCCGTCGCCGCTGTTATCATGAAAAGTGTTGTTTGTAATGATATTTCCGGTTATGGTTAACGAAACGGCATCGGCTTCCCTCGTATCGGATAATTCAAGGCCGTTGAAATTCACAAGGCCGGGATTATCGCTTGTCATACCGATAACATTTCCGGTGATGAGGGTATCAGTTATCGTACCGCCTGATTTACCGCTTCTGAAATCGGAATACAGAGTAATACCCTGCCCGTCATACCCTCCTTTTTCTTCATCGGAGGTTGACATGGTGCCTTCGATAGTAGTATTTCTGACAATATTGTGATGAACAGAGGAACCGTTTCTCGCTCCGATGAGAATCCCTATCCCACCTCCGTTCAAGCACCAGAGGTTGGTGATTCGGACGTTATCGATAAGCCATCGGTCGCCGTGCCAGTTCGTAATTGCCTGGAGCGTATCGGTGATGATACAGTCGGTGATAGTAATATCATCGGCATCAGTGCTGTATATCGCTATATCCAGCTTGTTGTCATCGTCTTTTGCGGAACGTTTCATTTGCTGTGTTCCAGCGAAGCGGAACCCCTCGATGGTCGTACCGCTGCCTGAAGTATCAGGAAAGTAAAACCCTGCCCGTAAACCGGTAGCAAACAGGGGGCCGGTATCGATGGTAACGAGCGCTCCGTCTTCCGGACGGAGGATAACCGGACGGGTTACGACTGCACCGGCGTAGGTACCATCCGCTACGGTAATCGTGTCACCCGTACCTACATCATCGACTGCGTCCTGAATCGTATCGTAGCCGATATCCCGCGTCGTGTTGTAAATGTTTTTATTACGAATACAATTATCCATTGTTTCGCTGTCATAATAGGGGTCATACGACACGCTGCCGGAGATATTGGCCGTTATTTCAGATTTAATAGTTGTTCCCCACCAGTTCTTCGTGGCATCGACAATCTCATTTTCAGAAAGGATACCGAAACCATTGTTAATGATAGAATTATGATGTATCTGTGTTCCGTAAGGTATTTCGTTGTCATATCGCGTTTGTGAATAGAATCCTGCTTCGTTGTTTCTTACCGTATTATTTGTGATTTCAGTATTGACAGTGGATGCCCAAACGACTATTCCATGTGTAACGCCTTCAACAATATTGTGATCAATGATGTTTCCTGTAGATATTTCCCATCCATTTTTGGCACTGCCTCCAACGGCTATTCCCTTGCACTCTTTTAGATTCCCACCTTCAATGTAATAAACATGATTATCTCTAATAGCTGTATTATCAGCACCAATAACGAGGATACCTGTCGGCGCATCCTCAGACTCCGTTAAGTCATAGCCGGTGACCTGAACTTCGTTTCCTATAACGTCCGAGTAATCACCGCTTACCTGGATACTGTTCCCATGTAATGTTGGTCCGGCAGCGCGAGGTTTAACAATATTGTTAGAGACATGTGAGGCTGTATTATCCCGCTGACTCATGGGTTGAACAATACCCCCGATATTCCAGTTCTGAATGGTAAAGCCATGAATATAGAAGTTCTCTAAATTTTTCTGTATATAGACCGCAATGTCTGATCCCTGAGCATCAACGATAGTTGTAGCTGTATCTTCTCCGGTAATCGTCAGGTTTGGTACGTCAATTACAATGCTTTCGTTATAAACACCGTTTTTGACATTTATGGTAGTGCCGGAAACCGCCGCATCGATTGCCGACTGAATAGTAGAAAAGGTGCCTTTCGAAGTCATATAACCGATTTTGCTGATATCTGAACTATCGGCGCAGGAAAACCACATCTTATACTCGTCGCCGATTTTGATTACTGCCGGAGTATACGTCCGGCCGTTTCGCCATTCGATTTCATCGTTTTTATGGAGAATAGGGTTTGCAATATCACGTGTCCAGGTAAGGCCGTCGGTTGAGTAGGCATGGCCGATGCCTTCGTTACTTTTGCTCTGACCACCGGAATACCACATATGCCATGAGTTGTCGGACTCTTTAATAATCGTTCCGAAGGTAGCGTAGTCACTATCCCATGTTCCGTCATTGCCTGTCGGCAGGACTTCCCCATAGAGTTCCCAGGTAATACCGTCAGTCGAATAGCCCAGGCCGATTGATTCCAGACCGCCGGTCGTCGCATCATAGTACATAGCGTAAGAATAATCGAAAGGATATGTTCCTGTACCAGAGGCCGATGGGTTATAGAAAACATCTATTGCCCCGTATGACCCGCCGTTCCATTGTCCTGCAACACCTGAAATGATATTTCCTGTTATTGCTTGGTCATTTTCCCACGTTGTGCCATCAGTGGATTCTGCATATCTGATAGCTTCAATAGAATAGAGTTTAGATTCTGTGGTATCCTGATACCACATGATATACTTATCACCGCAATATTCGACATGCGGGTGATTGGCAGTCAATACTAGCCCGGTTACGGCGGTTCCCGATACCCAGTTCACCCCATCCGCGGATTCTGTATAGAAAATTCCCGAATTGCCCGCGTACCACATTCGATAGGTCGTTCCGTCAAAAAGAACGCTCGGATAATATGCCTTCGCTTCCGAATCATAGACCGGATTATCTTCCGATTCGGTCCATTGACCGACAGTAAGCGTATCCGGCAAATCTGCGGCTTTGGCCGGCTGTTCTGCCTGAGTTAAACCGAGTGCCAGTAACGCCGCGAGTCCCAGGCACAAAGCTACCTTTACCGTATTTGCGAAAAATCTGCTCATTGTTCTTACCCTTCCTGTTTATGCAGTTTCCTTTTCTCTTTCTGCCGGGAAGAAGGCCCGCTGAAGAACGTCAGCTCTTCAGGGAATTCGAGGATGGTTCGTTTCAAGAATGTAGGGAGGAATATTACGTTGATGACGGCGGTTATTTTAAGGGAACCAATACATTGTCATAATGCTCATGATTCAAACGAACGGTCCATTCGACTAACGGCAAAAGACCGGTCGTGTCATATCTGTTATATTGCCGGTTCATTGTTTTGTCAATACCTTTTTCATGTAAGAATAGAAATTTAACTGAAAATTTACCAAATCATTACAATTATACTTTTCTTATGAAGCTGAAGGTTAATATCGTTAATGCTTTGATAACCTGAATGCACCATTAAACAGGGAGGCAAATTTGATAAAAAGAGAGGTCGATGAAGGGAATATACTTGACGTTCAGGCCTGCAGTGAATACAATAACATTCAGGCCGGGATGGCGGAATTGGCAGACGCAGAGGACTTAAAATCCTCCGCCCTTAAAAGCGTGTGGGTTCGATCCCCTCTCCCGGCACCATGAATACAAAAAAGCACCCCGTTTTCGGGGTGCTTTTTTACTGCGGTCATTGATTTCAATCCATCTCAATCAGTTTTTCAACGATAAACCGGACATATCCCGGGCATCGGTCACGATTGTCCGGATTTTCCATGAATTTTTCTACCATGTCCGGCTGAGAGAAATCGACTCCGACAAGGTCGCGACAGATAATCGATCCGAACTTTTCTTTAAATTGTTCGATGATTTCATTCGCTTTTTTCTCAGCTTCATCGTGAGCTTTCTGCGCTTTTTCCGGGTTACCGGACGAATCACGGTATCGGAATCCCAGGGCAATGCTCAATCCGGAAATAGCACCGCACGGCCCTTCCTGATGCCCGGCGATACCGCCGTAAAAGAGCATAGCTGCCCGCAGCATGGCATCATCGTTGCAGCCCCAGGCTTCGTGCACGACCTGCACCGTCGTCGGGCCTCAGTGCCCGCCTG
>CAYSQK010000182.1:0-4163 GCA_964433075.1 uncultured Dehalococcoidales bacterium | reverse complement strand
AGCTCCAGTCCGACCATACCCTCAGGAATAGTATCGATTGTATCGACAGTTATCCCGAAAAACCGTAATTCGGTTGCACCGTCGATTTCTCCGTATAATCTCAGGTATCTGATAACGGAGCCTTGGGTCTTCACTTCGTTTTGCAGTCTGCCGAAGAGAGCGCCGAACCGGGGTATATCCCAGTCCTCGCCGTTTTTCAGCAGTTCGCCGGTTAGTAACAGTACTGGTTGTTGTTGCATGAATACGCTCTCATAGATAGTGTACAATGTGCGTATTATAGCAGAAGAAGCGTAATGCCTGTCATAAAAGTTGTCTTTAAAAAGCAAGGGTAATGAAAACAAAAAACCTGCCTGTCCGAAAAATGTTTCGAACAGACAGGTCAATATTCTGATGTAATCAGACTGTTGTTACTTGTTCAGTTTTTCAGCAAAAGCGCCGGCAACGGGGAACATGTACTTTCCGCCCTTAAATGCTTTGTACATGAGGAAAATCCAGACAACGACGGAGATAATCCAGAGAATCCAGCCGACGACTGGTATCCATGACAGCACCAGGCTCAGAACGAACAGGATACCGCAGACGATAATTGACTGCCACGCATGGAACCGGACAACCTTGTTATCTTTTTCAATCAGGAGAAATATGACGCCTGTAATCCACCATAAAAGGTAACACAGTAACCCCGCAACATTTTCCTGTAACCCTGTACTTGTTTTTCCACCACCTTCAGACATGTATTGCCTCCTTAGATTAATTATTACCACCAAGTATATACCATTCGTCTTAAAATTGAAAACAAAAAGTTCAATAAAGTTTCAATAACAAAATAAATATTAAATGCCGATGTATCGGTGTTTTTCTTTAAAAATATCGAACTTCAGCATTCCTTCACCTTATGCTGTCGTCTGATTGCAAATCGATTGAAAACTGCAGGCAGGTACGGGGTTGATGCTCCATCATTTTTCAGGAGGTTACGTTTCGAACAGTTTCGTCGAAAGGTACTTCTCACCGCGGTCAGCGAAGATGACGACAATTGTCCCTGAGTCGATTTTTCTGGCGGTCTCGCAGGCGGCGTACATGGCCGCTCCGCTGCTCATCCCCACGAATATGCCTTCCCGTCTGACAATCTGTCTGGACATGTCGTAAGCGTCCTCCGTTTCAACCATGATGGTGATGTCTATTTTGGACGGGTCATAGATAGAAGGCACGATTGCCTCCTCCATGTTTTTGAGTCCCTGGATATAGTGTCCCTTGACCGGATGGGCGCTGACGACCTGGATCTTCGAGTTGTATTCCTTCAATGCCTGACCGACCCCCATGATGGTGCCTGAGGTGCCGAGCGCTGAAACGAAGTGACTTACTTTTCCGTTTGTCTGCTGCCATATCTCCGCCCCGGTCGTCCGGTAGTGCGCCATCTTGTTGGAGACATTTGAGAACTGGTCCGGCATAAAGTACTTGTCCGGGTTCTGCTTCACCAGTTCCCTCGCTTTCGTGATTGCCCCGTCGGTCCCAAGTTTCCCGTCGGTCAGTGTTACCTTTCCTCCGAATGCCTTAATCATCTGGATGCGTTCGGTCGAAACGGCTTCGCTCATGACGATTTCGACATCGTACCCCTTTACCACGCCTATCATTGCCAGTGCCACGCCCGTATTGCCTGAGGTCGGTTCGATGATAGTCTTCCCGTGAGTGAGACGGCCTTCCATCTCTGCTTGCTGTATCATGCTGAGAGCAATCCGGTCCTTGATACTTCCCGTCGGATTGCAGCCCTCTATCTTGGCATAGATGGTGACATCCTCGTTCGGGCAAAGGTGATTGATTTTCACCATCGGTGTGTTGCCGATAAGTTCAAGAATAGAATTGTTCATTGTTCTCCCGCTCCTCTTCAACGCTTCGTACTGTCTTAATTATATACCAGATTGGTCGGAAATTATGAATCGGAGCGAAAACCACAAAGCCGGCATTCACACCGGCTTTGATGATTCTTTCTGCGGTCTTATCCCAGTTTCTTTGTCAGCAACTCCCGTATTATTTTCGGATTGGCTTTGCCGCCCGAAGCCTGCATGACCTGACCGACAAGGAAGCCTATAGCTTTCCCTTGTCCGTTCCGGAAATCAGTCACCGCTGAAGGCTGGGCTTCGATGACTTTTTCGATGAGTACGTCGAGTTCGCCGGTATCCGAAACCTGTTTGAATCCCCGTGCTTCGACAATCGCTTCCGGTGATTCATCGCTTTCAAATAACTGCGTCAGCACGTCCCGTGCCGCGTTTGCATTGATTTCATCACTCGTCAGCATTTTCAGCAGGCTCGCAAACCTCCCCGGTGTTACCGGTGAATCACTCAGTTCCTGATTGCGTTCTCTCACGACCGGCAGCAGTTGCGTGGTGAGCCAGTGAACTGCGGTGCGCGCTGCTGCCCCTTCTTTGACGACTGCTTCGAAATAGGTTGATACCTCATGGTCGGCTGAGGCAATAACAGCTTCCTCGCCTGTTAAACCGTACGTTTTCATGAAACGCTCGGCTTTGACGGCCGGCATTTCCGGCAGGCGTGCCCGTATCGCTTCTATCCATTCCTGCGTCAGTTCGATAACCGGTACCGACGGGTCAGGGACGCAGGGACCGGCAAATTTCCCCCTCATCGGTGAGGTCACTTTTTTATCGGGGTCCCAAAGCCGGGTGTGGAGAACCACCGGCTCTCCTGCCTCGACGGCTGCGCTTTGACGCTTGATTTCATAAGCGATTGCATCGCCGACGTGCCGGACGGAATTCATGTTCTTTACTTCGACCTTGGTATTCATCTGGTCGGTACCTTTCGGTCTGACGGAGATGTTGGCGTCGACCCTCATCGTCCCGTTCTCCATGCTGCATTCGGACGCGCCGGTTGACCGGACGATTGTCCTCAGTGCCTTCAGAAATTCCATGGCTTCGTACGGTGTACGGAAATCGGGCTCGGTTACAAGTTCTACGAGCGGTACCCCGGCACGGTTGAAATCGACCAGGCTGATTTTTACCCGTCCTTCCATTTCGTGGACGAGCTTCGCCACATCTTCTTCCATGTGGATGTGGTGGAAGCGCAGCCTGCGGGGAGTCCCTTTTTCATTATTTACCTCGATGTATCCTCCCCGGGAAAGCGGCAAATGTGCCTGTGATAACTGGTACCCTTTCGGCAGGTCGGGGTAGTAGTATACTTTCTGGTCGAAAGCGCTTTTCGGTTGCAGTTCACCGCCCAGCGCCAGGCATATCAGAGACGCTTTTTCGAGGGCATCCCGGCTTAATCGCGGAACTGCCCCGGGAAACCACAGGCATGTCGGGCAGGTATTGACGTTCGGCTCATCGCCGGGACGATTCGGACAATCGCAGAATAACTTTGTCTCGCATTTCAGTTCGGCGTGTATTTCAAGTCCGATGACGGCTTCGAATTCCATTACTGTCTGCCTCCTCTGGTATTGTTCAGGAGCCAGGTGCCCAGTGAAAGCAGCTTTGCATCGCTGAGTCGGGGTCCTGTAATCTGGAATCCTGGGCGCGAAGCTCCCGGGGAAGGGGCGAAGAGTGCCGGCTGCCCGGTCACATTGGCAAAAAGCGTTGGGGCGCACCCTGCGTACGTGTCTTCGATTGTCGGTATCGTCTCCGACGGCGTCCACACGCCTGCCGGGAGGACCAGAAAATCAGCCTGTGCCGTGATGGACCGCATTTCCTTAACCAGCCGTGCCCGGATGCGGCAGGCGTTGTCGTACGCTTCGTACCGGTCGAACTGGAAATACGCTCCCTGAAACAGGTAGCTCTTCACCAGTTGGCCGAAGGCGTCGCCGCGTGAGTGAAGGTACATCTCATTCCAGTTTTTCGCTCCGGCTGCCCGCTGGCCGTAGCGGACCGAATCGTACCGCCCGGCGCTCGAAGAAGCTTCCACAGAACCGATTATTCTGTGGACGGTTGAAAACAGCGGGAATTCCGGCATTGATACGTCTTGCACCGTAAAACCGGCCTGTTTTAGTCCCTCAAGTGAAAGCCGGAAGGTGTTTTTTTGTTCGTCGGTCAGGCTGTCTTGTGCTTCTCTGATAGTCGCCAGGGTTTCCGTTCCTTTTATGGTTTCAGCCGCAGAAAAATCGGGTAAAATTTCGTCAGTCAACGAATAGTCTTTGTCATCCTGGCCGGCAATTACCCCCATGA
>CAYSQK010000181.1:0-4254 GCA_964433075.1 uncultured Dehalococcoidales bacterium | reverse complement strand
TGTACCGTCTGAATCCCGATTGTGTTCAGCATCTCGATAACCAGGTCGCGTCTTCTCTGATACACCTGATTGCGCTTTTCGATAAAGTCCTGAGGGCCCTGCAACGCTTCTACGGCCATCTTTTGAATGGCGAGAGGTATGCCCGAGTCCATGTTCGATTTCAGCGTTTTCAGCGCCCCGATAATGTCTTTATTACCGACGACCATACCGATGCGCCATCCGGCCATGTTATACGTTTTGGAAAATGAATGAAACTCGACGCCGTTGTTCCGGCTTCCCTTCGCCTGAAGGTAACTGGCGGGTTTATACCCATTATACGCTATTTCAGAATACGGGGCATCGTTGCAGACAACAAGGTTATTTTTTTCAGCGAACTGCGCGACCCGATGAAAGTAATCGATATCTGCCACCGCTCCGGTGGGATTGTTCGGATAGTTCAACCAGAGCATTTTCGCTCTGGCGGCGATATCCGGAGGTATGCTGTCAAGGTCCGGCAGAAAGTTATTCTTCTCAGTAATCGGCATATACCATGGTTCGCCGCCGGCTAATATCGTGCCTGTTGAGTACACCGGGTATCCGGGGTCCGGCACCAGGGCGATATCACCGGGGTCGATAAAGCATATCGGGAGATGGGCAATTCCTTCTTTCGCGCCGATAAGAGGAAGGATTTCAGCAGCAGGGTCGAGTTCAACACCAAATCTCGTTTGATACCAGACCGCAATTGCTTTTCGTAACTCGGGCAATCCTTCCGATTCGGGGTAATGATGATTTTCCGAATCTCCCGCCTCACGGCACAGCCGTTCAATGATGTGAGGAGGAGTCTCCATATCAGGGTCCCCTATCGCAAAGCTGACGATTTCTTCACCCTGAGCTTTTTTCTCAGCAATCTTCTTCTTGATTTCTACGAAGAGGTACGGCGGTATGTTACTAAATCGTTTCGATAATCTCACAGGCTTCTCCTCAATCATGCCATATTAACACACAGATATTCTGCTTTCAATTCACGGACTTTTAGCATATACTAAAAAAGATGCTGCTGGTGTTACCCTCACACATTAATACTTTTGAGGTTATTTTTGCATGTCTATTTTCACGAATGACGAATCCGTAAAGCCCTATCAACGCAGCTACCGATGGGTTATTTTGACTGCTGTATGGTTTGTCTACTTCAGTTTCGGCATGTGCATGAGATCGGTCCCGCCAATCGTTACTCCCATTTTAAATGACTTGAACATGACGTACGGAGAAATGGGTACCGTTCTCGGAAGCTGGCAGTTCGTTTACATACCCGTCGCCATATTCGTCGGTCTGGCAATAGACAAGTTCGGCATCAGAAAATCCCTTTTCGTCGGAGCGCTCATCATGGGAATTTCCGAAGGGATACGATACTTCGTCACCGGGTACGCGACACTTCTTCCCGCAGTAGCATTATTCGGAGCAGGCGGACCGGTCATTTCCGTGGGCGCGCCGAAGGTGGTATCACTCTGGTTCAAAGACAAGGGGCGGGCCGTCGCAGTCGGAATATACACGACAGCCACCTGGATAGGCGGTTTATTCGGAGTCGCTGCCACCAACAGTCTATTCATGCCGTTGACCGGGCAAAGCTGGCGCATGACACTTCTCATCTACGGACTGATAACCTTAACCTTCGCTATTACATGGGGAATTTTCGGCCGTGATGTCAAAAAAGATGAGACAAACACCGGCGACAATGTCGGCATACTGCAAACGTTCGTCAAACTGTTCAAAATCAGAAACGTCAGGATTGTTCTCATCGCCGGGCTCATGTCACTCCTCAGCGAACACGGATTTTATCAGTGGCTGCCGAAAATCTTCGAATTTGAAAACATCGCTCCCGATACAGCCGGTTTTCTCGCAGCCATACCCCTGGCGGCGGCAATACCGGCGGTACTGCTGATTCCCCGTTTTGTTCCTTCATATTCGAGGGGCAAGTTCCTTGCCCTTATTGCCGGCGTTCTGGTTACAGGCATGCTCCTCTCGTTTTTCTTCGATAACTGGCTTCGGATTGCGGGTCTTGTCTGCTGGGGAATGACCGCCCCGACATTACTGCCGCTCTTCATGCTCGTGCTGATGGACGAACCGGAGGTCGGTTCGAAATACATGGGTATGGCCGGAGGGATATATTTCTGCGTCGCTCAGATAGGTGGATTTGCCGGGCCGCTGATAATGGGGAAAATCGTTGATTTTACCGGTTCATTCACCCCCGGTATTATCATCTTTGCGAGCGTCAGTTTTGTCATGGGACTCACTGCTCTGACGCTCCGGCTGAAAAAACCGGCCGAGCCTGTTCAGATAGTATAATCGTTCGTCAAGCAGCTTGTATGACGGAAATGGCACATTATTTATCGGAACATTTCCGTCAGCTTCCCGTCGATTAACCAAAAGCATCTTAAAATGTGATACACTTTTATTAACCGAGGGATACTGAGAGGAGGAATATGTTGATAGATACTGAAGAAATCAAAAAAGCCGTTACTTCGATAATCAAGGCAATCGGTGAAGACCCGGAGCGAGAAGGGCTTAAAGGAACTCCCGGCCGTGTCGCTGAAATGTATAATGAAATTTTTATGGGACTTGATACCGACCCGAAGTCAGTGCTTTCTGTTGAATTTACAGAAGGTCACCGTGAAATGATTATCTTCAAAGACATCCCGTTCTACTCCATGTGCGAACACCACATGCTGCCTTTTTACGGAACTGCTCATGTCGGGTACATCCCCAATGAATCCGGACGAGTTGTCGGAGCCAGTAAAATTGCCCGTGTGGTTGAAATCGTCGCCCGGCGGCCTCAGATACAGGAACGCATGACGAGCCAGGTAGCGGATGCAATCAATGAAGCGCTGAAACCTGACGGAGTAGGTGTTGTCATTCAGGCAGAGCATCTTTGCATGATGATGAGAGGTATCAAAAAACCGGGCAGTTCTTTACGGACATCGGCTCTCCGGGGAACGTTCCGCAGTAATCCTACCACGAGAGCAGAATTTATTTCCCTTATCAACAAGTAGTCCGAAAGGCTGTTCGTTGTTCAGCCGGCAGCGTTACGCTGCGCATTGTAATAGAAACAAAAATACAGTCCTCGTACGAGGGCTGTATTTTTTTGTGTGAACAGAATACCGGACCAAGCCGGTGTTGCCGTTGCAGTTATTCAGTGTATCAGTCAGATGAGGCGATCGTTCTCGGTTCCTGCACCTTCATTTCTTTATCACAGCAGGTCATTACCCCTTCACCCGCTTTTACACAGAGTATCTCAGTACCGCAAACTTCACAGCGATATCTTTTTCCTAATTGACTTGCCATTTGTCTACTATACCCCCTTTATTCAACCGGTTTATTTCTTTTGCTCCATCGGCTGCCCGCAGCAGGAAATGGTTCCATTCCCCGCTCTGGTAACAATGAATTCCGCCCCGCATTTCGTACAGTGATATCTTTTTCCAATCTGATTTGCCATGTTCATTCCCCCTATATGATTTCAATATGATATCAAATGTATATCAGAATCAGCTTAATTATATGTCCTTATTCGAATTAAAGTCAATGTAATATACACTCGCAACCATAAGCATTATGTTGGATTTTCCCCGAAGGTACTAGTCGCTTATCAAGACACGCCTGTTCCATAACGCCCGTAAATATATCAAAAAGAGTTAAAACACCAGTTCTTCGAGATTAAAAACAGGGCCGTCTTCACAAACACGGCGCGAACCGTTGACGGTGGTTATCGTACAACCGTAACAGATGCCTCTGCCGCAGGCCATTCTGGACTCGAGCGAGACGCTGGCAGGAATGCTGTTCAACAAATTCCGGCGGTTCCGATAAATGGTTTCATACATGGCAGAAGGGCCGCAGATAAACACGTGGTCAACTGCAGCAGTATATTCAGGGATTAATCCGGTTACAAAACCCTTCCGCCCTTCGGACCCGTCTTCGGTAACAATAACACATTCAGTCCGTGACAGATAATTTTCAACCGGATACCGGTCTTTTCCCGGAGTACCATAGAGGAGAACACATTCGATATTCTGTTTCTCCGCTTCTTCAGCGAGAAACACCAGAGGTGCAATGCCCATACCGCCGGCTACCAGCACAATCTTCTTCCTGTTCGCCAGGGAAAACCCGTTACCGACGGGACCGATAACCTGTACGACATCGCCGGGATTTCGTTCGGAAAGCCACTGTGTTCCCATGCCGTTCTCCAAAACGGCAACGTAAAGACTGATGGTACTGCCCTGTACC
>CAYSQK010000180.1:0-4263 GCA_964433075.1 uncultured Dehalococcoidales bacterium | reverse complement strand
TGGTGACGATTTCCATCGGCGTCCCGAGCTGGACGACCACGCCGTCTTTCATGATAGCAATCCGGTTACCCAGCTTCAGTGCTTCGGCCAGGTCATGGGTGATGAATACCACCGTCTTGTTGACCGTGTCACGCAGATTGATGAATTCATCCTGCATCTGCCGCCGGATAAGCGGATCGAGCGCGCTGAACGGCTCGTCCATCAGCAGAATCTCGGTATCGGATGCCAGCGCCCGGGCCAGCCCGACCCGCTGCTGCATGCCGCCGCTGAGTTCATGGGTCATGCTCTTTTCCCACCCCTGGAGGCCGACCAGTTCGAGCGCCCGTGATATCTTCTCTTCCCGTTTATGCCCGTGCTCGCCCCGGATTTCCAGGCCGAACCCCACGTTTTCTTCGACGGTTCGGTGAGGCAGCAGACCGAAATTCTGGAATACCATGCTCAACTTGTAACGCCTGAGCTTCCTGAGGTGTTCCGTATCCATTTGTGCTACATCTGTGCCGTCGATGAGTATCTGGCCGGCCGTCGGTTCGATGAGCCGGTTGATGAGGCGTACCAGCGTCGATTTGCCACTGCCGGACAGCCCCATGACGACGAATATCTCGTTTGGTACGATGTCGAACGAGACGTCTTTTACGGCAATGACATGACCGGTCGTATCGAGGATTTTCTGCTTGTCGGATTCTTCGTCGGGAAGACCGACGATGCTGGCCGGGTCAGTCCCGAAAACTTTCCAGACATTCCGGCATGAAATAATAGCTTCTTGCATAGGTACAGTACTCCTTAAGGGTAGAAACGAAATAACCGGCAGCCGTCTTTAAAAATGGAAATAGAATGGACACAAAAAGATAATGAAAAGTAAAAAACGCGGCTGTCGAAATAGATAAAGTGACGGGTAACAGGTGCCCCGGGATAGAGGTGTGCTATTTAGTTGTAGTTTCTCCCCTTAGTTTTGGTTTTGGATATCCGAACCACATCTAAGCCGTCCGGAGGAACTTACTATTATTTTACCAAACGAAGGCGAATGCGTCAAAAGCGCTGAGCGCGCCACTCGCCCCCTAAGCCTTCGAACCGGAGGCAGAGGGGGGTACAGGCGGAGTATGCTTCGATATGCGTTTTTTGAAAATTCCAGAGTGCAGTGAACTGAAATCCGTTTCCTGTCACCGTTAGGCTGCCTCTCTCCGAATGACCCGGCTGACTGCCTGCTTCCACCCGTCGTACAATGCTTCCCGGCGGTCGCCGCTCATCGCCGGTTCATAGACCGTCGCTGCTTCCCATTTTCCCGCTATCTCGGTCGTGTCATGCCAGAAACCGGTTGCCAGTCCGGCCAGGTAGGCTGCCCCCATGGCGGTCGTTTCGGCCACGGACGATACCTGGATGGGGATCCCCAGGATGTCGGCCTGGAACTGCATCGTGAACCGGTTGGCGGTACCCCCGCCGTCCACTTTCAGCACCGGAACGCTGAGCCCGGCTTCGGCTTTCATCGCTTCGATGACATCCTTCGCCTGGTAGGTAATCGATTCAAGAGTCGCTCTCGCCAGGTGCTCCCTCGTCGTTCCCTGCGAAAGCCCGAAAATTCCTCCGCGGGCGTACATGTCCCAGTAGGGCGCTCCCAGCCCGTTGAACGAAGGGACGAAGTAAACCCCCTGCGTATCAGGTACGGAAAGCGCCATTGCTTCCGTTTCGGCAGCGCTGCCGATGATGCGGATGCCGTCGCGAAGCCACTGGACAGCCGCTCCGGTGACGAAGATGCTGCCTTCCATGGCGTAAATAACGCGGGCGTCCAGTCCCCATGCCAGCGTCGTGACCAGTCCTTTTTCTGATTTTACCGGTTTCGTTCCCGTGTTCATCAGCACGAAAGAACCGGTGCCGTAGGTATTTTTCGTGTTCCCGGTATCGTAGCAGGCCTGCCCGAATAACGATGCCTGCTGATCGCCGGCTATAGAAGCGATGGGAATACGGGTATTCCCGATGAGTCCTTCGATAGTTTCACCGTAGACGTGGCTCGAGGGCAGCACCTCCGGCAGCATCTGAGCCGGAATGTTCAGAATCCCGAGCAGTTCTTTGTCCCATTCGAGGGTATGGATGTTGTAGAGCATTGTCCGGCTGGCATTGCTGTAATCGGTGACGTGCGCCTTCCCGCCGGTCAGTTTCCAGACCAGCCATGAATCGACGGTTCCGAAGAGCAGGTCTCCCTGTTCGGCACGTTTTTGTCCGTCAGGGATAGTGTCCAGTATCCAGCGAATCTTGGTTGCGGAAAAATAGGCGTCGATAATGAGGCCGGTCTTCTCCTGAATCATCGGCGACAGCCCCCGCTGAATCAGCCCCTCGCAAATCGGCGCCGTCCGCCGGCACTGCCAGACGATTGCCCTCGAAACCGGTTTTCCGGTTTGCCGGTCCCAGACGACGGTCGTTTCCCGCTGGTCGGTGATACCGAGGGCGAGGATATCGGCGGCCGTCAGACCGGCTTTTTCGATGGCCGCGTTGCACGCATCGAGAGACGCATCGATGTAGTCGTCGGCGTCCTGCTCGACCCATCCCGGATGAGGAAAATACCCGTTGATTCCCTTCGAGGCCGTTGATACCACCCGGCCGTCTTTGTCGATGACCAGCGCCCTGCTTGAGGTCGTTCCTTCGTCGATAGCCAGTATGTATTTTTCTGTCATGTTCTCTCCAAAACGGCTGATTGTTGACCATAGAGTACCATGAAACATGCCTGCCGACAACTCGTCCCGGTCGTGAAAATTGCATTCCTGTCACGATGTATGACAAAATTTCATTAAGGAAAGAAGAGGAGGGCTGTTGTTATGAGGATTATTGTCTATGGAGCCGGGGGAATCGGCGGGACCATCGGCGGGCACCTTGCCCGGAGCGGGCAGGACGTCCTCTTTATCGGCCGGCCTGGGCAGGTCGATGCCATTAACCGCCGCGGTTTGACGTTGATTACTCCCACCGGCACGCATGTGTTGAAGGTGCCGGCCGTCACCGGTCCCGAACAGGTATCGTTCCAGCCCGATGATGTTATCTGCCTGACGATGAAAAGCCAGAATACCGAAGATGCCATGAAAGACCTGAAAAAGGCGGTCGATGATATTCCGGTTTTCAGTTTTCAAAACGGCATCCGGAACGAAGAAATCATTGCGAAAACCTTCTCCCGGGTGTACGGCGCCATGGTCAGAGTCGGTTCGGTGTACCTGACCGACGGCGAAGTCATCTGCCGCCGCGATCCTCCCGGATGGTTTGTTATCAGCCGCTACCCGAACGGCCGCGATGAATGCGCTGAATCGGTTGCCGAAGCCATGCGAAAAGCCGGTTTTTACGCGAAAACCGTCGATGATGTTATCCCCTACAAGTGGGGAAAACTGATGGCGAACCTGAACAACGCCATCGGTGCCATTACCGATGCCAAATGGGGTGAAACGGCGAAAATTTCGAAAGCGGTTGAAAAGGAATTATCTGACCTTCTTGCGGAAGCCGGTATACACTGGGTGTCGCAGGCGCAGGTTAGTAAAGAGTGGCCGGAGATTGACGAACCCCTCAAGGGCAGCCTGAATACCGAAGCCCAGAGCTCCACCTGGCAGAGTCTTGCCCGCGAGCAGGGGACGGTCGAAACCGACTTTATGAACGGAGAAGCCGTTCGCCTTGCCGAAAAACTGGGGAAGAAAGCTCCTCTTAATGAAAAAATCCTCCATATTACGAAAGAAATGGCCGCGAAACGCGAACATCCCGGCAAATATACGGCGGCACAGCTTGAGGAAATGCTGGGACTGTAACCTGTACCTGTCTGTACAGAAAAAAAGTGAACCGGTCCGATACAATCGGGCCGGTTCGTTCGTTCGGGGGAGAGAAATGCAGGGTTATTCGAGGGTGCTGACCATCCATCCGTCGAGCAGGTTGCCTGATTCGTCGAGCGGTACGTCGACCGTGATATCCTCGTTGAAATCGTAGTATTCGTGCGTAATCTGCCGGGTCGATTCACCGGTGATATCATCGACCGGCGGCAGGTCGGTGGTGAGGTCGCGCTCCAGCCGCACCTGCTTCCGGATAAGGTAGTCTTCTTTGCCGAACCAGTATTCGTAAACGTTTTCCTGGCTCCGGTATATCGTTTGAATGGTTTCCCAGCCTTCGTCAAAGTCGAGCACCCCGTCGGACATCTCGTTCATTGACGCAAAACTTTTTTCCCACTCGGGATAGAACCACGTAAGAAAATCCTCCGTAAGATCGGAAGAGCACACGTCTGAACTCCAGTCACGAGATTCCATCTCG
>CAYSQK010000179.1:0-4270 GCA_964433075.1 uncultured Dehalococcoidales bacterium | reverse complement strand
GAGATAATGAGCGGTGACTGGAGTTCAGACGTGTGCTCTTCCGATCTCATCACATAACATACATTCGTAATATCTGCGCTCACCATAACAGGTTATGGAATCGCGAACTTAACATCAAGCCATTTATCCCGCGCAAAATCAAAGCTTGGACAGAGCTCAATCTTGATCCTGCCCGTATTTTTACATCTCTTAGCATCCTCGAATGGATATACCGTAAAGCTGAACTGCCGTTGTCAGATATTGAACCCGTTTTCGAAGTTTTGAACAGCATAACTGCTCTCGACGAACGATTTTCGCAATGGATGGGTATTCCACCCAACACAACTGCCGGCTTTTGCTGGAATCACTGATCACTGCTTCCCTCTAAAATTGTACCCCACACTCGTACTCGATTAACGTCTCGATTGTTACATCGGTAATAGTATGCGGGTAATACCGGTTGATTGTGTGAATGGCTCTTTTAAACCCTCCCCACTTTGTAAAATAAACGACTGATACAATCACGGTATCGCCGTCGAACCGCACGGTCGGTTGCAAATTGATAAACTGCGCTCTGGCAGCCAGTTCTTCATAATGGAAACCATTGTCACCGAAAACCTCGAAACTCTCGGCAAGCGTCTGTTCGACCGTATCAGCATCGAAAATAACCGTCGCGTCATTATAAAGGGCATGCCAGAAAAGGTAAAACTGGTTGCCCATTATCTGCAGCATGACGTATTCGATAAATCCCTCCGCAGAATCATCTATCCGTATCTTGTCCTGGAAGCTGTCTGGAGTTTCTCCCATGACAAACCCGACGAATGAATAGATATCGGTCAGGTCTTTGCTGTTTTCGTATTCCTGAAAATACTGTTCATAACTGGTAAACGGTTCATCATCGGCTTTCCGGGTGTAGATGAGAGGGCAGTCGCCGAATAAATCATCGCCGACCAGGAAGTAATCGAGGGCATACCCGGGCTCCATCGCAAGATGGGTGAGTACGGTGAAATAATCGTTTATATCGAAAAGGTCGGCAGGGTCAACCTGCGTTTCCTCTTCCGAACTGTAACGGTCGAAAGGATAATCGGTCGGTCGGAGTGCCAGCATCGCCTTAAGCGTAGCCTGCATGTTGTCCAAAGTGATGATGCCTGACTCCACAGGATTATCTGCCGGCATTTCTCGTATTGCCTGCCCGTTGTCATTCTGGAAAGCCGTAATAACGATTTCCTCGAAGGTTTTCTCGTATGATGGCGGCATCATTATGTCATGTCGTTCGATTAACCTGGTACTGCCCGCCCCGCTTCGCGGTGTGATAAACCAGCAGCAGTCCTGAGAAAACCCGACATCACTTGCATCCCTGCAGTAACTCACTGTTTCATAATTACCGAGAATCGGAATGTCCGGCTGGGCAAGGTAATCGGGGACGTTCAAACGATAGATAGTAAGGTGTGATTCAGGGTCACGGATTAGCTCTCCGGCCGTCGCATTATAGGCTGTCCCGGTTGATTCGTTTACCATAACCCATGAGTTTTTCATGGCATTTGACCAGAAAGACAACCGGTCACCGGTATCGCCGTGGACCTGTGTCACCACTCTCTCATAACGGGCAGTCGAATTTTCACCCACCGTCAGGTGTTCGTCTCTCATGCTGCGGCCCTGAATCACCGCTTGAATCGTCTCATCATGGCTGAAAGGAAAGCTGACAGGCGTTACATATCGGTACCCCAGTCGCTCGTTGATATTGTCTACATCGTACCCACTGTCAAAAGGTTCGCTTTCGATTCCGTTTTCAACCAGCAGGTACCGGTCATCGTTCACCGCCAGGAAGGTAAACTGTTGACTGTCATAGCTGAAGCCGCATTGACATTCGTAGTATTTATTGACGATTATTTCCTGGTATTTTTTCCCCTGTATACCATCGGCGACGGCAAACCACCCGTCACCCTCACTGGCAGCGTAGGCAAACCGCCGGCCGTCCCGGCTGAAACCAAAAACATATATCGCGTCATACGCAGGTGTTTCCTCTCCGTCCTTGACCAGAAGCCACTTTCCGTTTGAGTACACCGTATAGACAATCGAACTGCTGTCCGGGTTGAAGCAGATGGCGTCGATGAATCCCCGGTATCGGGCTGTTTCCTTACCGTCGATGATGACAACCCACGAATCACCGGTACTCGCGGTACAGGCAACATGACGGCTGTCCGGACTGAAGACAACATTCCCTGCATAGGCATAATCGCCGCTTCTCACGCCGTCGATGACGAAGAACCATGAATCACCCTCCCGGGCGCTGTACGCAACCCGTCTCCCGTCAGGGCTCACATCGTAATACTCGATACCGGTCGTAGAAGACAATTCCGAAATCAGCGTTTTTTCGATTCGTATTACCGGTTCCGCATCATCCGTTTCCCGGAAGTCTTTCACCAGCACGCCCGGTTCATCCGGCTGTTTATCCGTTATATATTCCGGAATCTCCCCCCTGTTACAGCCAGAAAAACAGATAAGACTTACCACGGCCATCACTGACAAAAAGCATCGTATCCATCGCATGGTTCTTATCCTCCCTTGCATATTCAAGCATTACTGAAGGATTATACGCAGGACAATATGAAGTATCACAGAATGAAATATAAAGGTGAAAGATAATGCGGTGAACCCCATCCAACTGGAGTAAATCACGCCACTAATACAATAGATTTTTGTGCTCTTTGAGCGTAGTTTACCGGACTCATAAAGTCAATTCCCTGATGTATCCGGCTATTTTTGTACCATCTCTGTATGACTCCCAGGCAGTCTTTGCTTTCTCATCGCTATGTGATATGCGTTTCTTTCGTTCTCATCCTAAACACATTTCGTGTTCATGACAAACCTCACCACTCGAATACCTGAATAGCACTTGCCTTTCTTTTCCTGTATGATATATAATCTCTCCGATATGAAAAAGAATATACTGCTGAAAAGAATCATATTCCTTTTTTCCGCCTCTCTCATAATCCTGTTTTCCGGTTGTTCACCTGATAAAACAGAACCCGTAATCACCCCGCCGTCAGGTACGGAGCAACAGCAACCGTCGTCCGATATACCCACCTTCTCTGAGCCAGATATACCACCCGCTACGACTGAATCTTCAGTACCAACCGCGGTTGATATTTTTAAGCCCTCTCCTTCATCAGCGATAACCATCGATAATGACCACGACTTCATAGTCGACGATCTTGAATACGAACTGATATCACGATTTGCCTCGATTGTTAAATTCCATTCCGACGAACAATACCTGCTCGCCGATATTCCCTGGTATCTCGAAAGGGTTCGGCTCCGATTCGACATCAGTTTCGGTTTCGATGCCCAGTTACTTGACCACGGGGAAATAACCATGGACAATCTTGTATCCCAGAATCATAAGGCTCAGTCTTCCGGCCTCTCTTCAGAATGCACGAATTTCTTTCTCGAACAGACTGATTCCAAAGGTGATGACGAACTAGATACCTACCGTAAAACGACACGGCAAGGTTCACCGCAGAATGACTGGGTTTGCTACGCTCATGTCAGGGTAGCCGACGGGGGCTACGAAATGTTTGACATTCAGTACATCTTCTTCTACGCATATAACGGCGACCTCTTACTTTCTGAAGCCGAAAGTGCCCATGAAGCCGATTTCGAACACATCACCGTTCGGGTGCGGAAGGACCTGCAAACAATCGAAAAAATCTACTACGCTGCTCATGATAACGAAGGCAAGTAGTATGATACTCAGTCCTCTATGGGCATGAACGACGGATATCAACTGTATAACGGCAGGCCGCTTGTCTACTCCGCTCTAGATTCGCATGCAAGCTACCCGTGGGCTGCCATCTGGGACAGGAACAATCTCCCGGACGATGTCACCGATGCCTCCGGTATTACCTGGGACAGTCTCGATAAAGTCATCAACCTCGGCGAGAAGGAACATCCGCTCGATGATTGTGCGTGGATTCAGTATTCAGGAAGATTCGGTGAACTCGGTGATACGAACTTTACAAGAGGACCCTTCAGCCCTGCCTATCAGGGCTGGTGGAATGGGGATTAAACTCGACGAGATTTGTATACTCACTGCCAATTACAGGAATAGTCATCGATTCGATTCTTACCTTCTGGTATGCCAGGAGAGTTCTCTTCAGAAATAATCCTGTTATGCTTTAAATCCTGTAAAGGGAGCTATTTTTTAATTAGTATTTCCTTTTTTACTTAACTTGTAGTATTTCCTTCGTCGCTCAATATTTTGAGTAAATAATCCTTCTATGTTCACAAA
>CAYSQK010000178.1:0-4290 GCA_964433075.1 uncultured Dehalococcoidales bacterium | reverse complement strand
CAGACCCGGCCTACAGCATCGACGTCTGGCGATAAAATTTTTCTACAATACATTAAGGAGCCTGTCAGAAAAGCTGACAGGCTCCTTTTTATTTTTCACACGGTAATTTCCGTTTTGGGACCGTTTTTTTGTATGAGGAACGAAATGTCTGATTCGATAACTTTATCGCCTGTCTTTTTGAACGTTAATCCCCAGTGTTTTTTTACCAGTGAGTATTCGTTTGAAACAGGCATTTCTTCAATCAAAAGAATTTTCGCGGAAGTCCTGCCAACCGTGTTATAGAAAGGTATCGAATAGTATTATATGAACAACAATGAACGTCAACGAACGCCAAAGAGCCCTGCTCGTTCCCGGTAGGATTTTGTCCGTCTACCATATTATGAAAAACAGAAAGGGCTGGTTACATTAAACCAGCCCTTCGTTTCATCTTAATGGTGGAGCTGAGGGGGTTCGAACCCCTTGCCTCTTCCTTGCAAAGGAAGCGCTCTCCCAAATGAGCTACAGCCCCGAAACCTTTTCCATTATACCAGCAAAATCACCCTAATTGAATACGGTTATGATAAATGGTTCTTGACGAGGTCGACGACTTCAGCAGGATAACGGGCGATATCGACACCGACTTCATTGAAAGCGGCCGTTTTGCTCTGGGGAGTCCCTTTCCCGTCGCCCCGGATAATGGCGCCGGCATGCCCCATCCGTTTTTCCTGGGGAGCATTCAGGCCGGCTATATAGGCAACGACCGGTTTGGTAACCCAGCGGTCGATATACTCGGCAGCTTTTTCTTCCTGGATACCGCCGACTTCACCAACGATGACAATGACATCCGTGTCCGGGTCTTTGTCGAATAGCCCTAGAATGTCAGGCATACTCGTAAACACGACCGGGTCAGCCCCCATGCCGATAACGGTGCTCTGTCCCAGTCCGGCTTTCGACAGATTGACGCTGACTTCGTAGGACAGCGTCCCGCTCCGGGAAATGAGGCCAATCCGCCCGGGGGTGAACATGTTGGCCGGCATGATACCCATCTTTGCCTCGCCGACGGTGATGATACCGGGGGTAGTCGGACCGATTATCTTAATCGGCTTGCCTTTGGCATATTCCCGAATGGCAATCGCATCATGGACAGGAACGTGCTCGGTAACGACCACCATCAGCTTGATACCGGCATCGATGGTCTCGATAGCGGCATCTTTGACGGCGGGCGCGGGGATGAAGAAAATCGATGCTTCCGCACCGGTTTCCTTGACGGCTTCAGCAACGGTATTGAATACCGGTACACCGTCAACGGTCTCGCCGCCCTTTCCGGGCGTAACGCCGGCAACAATATTCGTGCCGTATTCAAGCATCCATTTTGCCTGTGTCCGTCCGCCTCTGCCGGTGATACCCTGGACGAGAACTCTTGTATCTTTATTGAGGAGAATGCTCATATCTATTTACCCTCCAGTAATCCGGCGAGCATTGCTACTCCCTCTTCGGTGGATACACCTTCGACGACGTGGACGCCGTTTTCTTTGAATATCTGCCAGGTTTCTTCCTGATGATTACCCAGGGCTTTTGCTACAACCGGGAATTGAATATCATGTTCTTTCAGATAGCGGACAACGCCTTTTGCCCCTTCATGAATCGGGTTGATACCGCCGTAGACATTGATGAAGAGTCCTCTGATACCTTTTTTCTGCATGATGAGTTCCATGACATTGTACATCAGTTCCTCGGTGATGCCGCCGCCGGTTTCAAGGAAATTCGCGGCACTCATTTTCTGATTGATAATGTCCATCGACGCCATACCAAGTCCTGCGCCGCTGGCAATGATGGCAATATCACCTTCCAGTTCAAGGTAACTGACACCGATTTCCTTGCCGGCTTTCTCCAGGGGATTAGTAATCCTCTCGAGCTGGTTCAGGTGAAGGTCTTTATGCCTGAATAATCCCGAGTCATCCATCTCAATCTTGGAGTCAAGCGCCATGTACTTCCCGTCTTTCGTTCTTACGAGCGGATTAATTTCAGCAATCATGGCATCAGTACTTGTGAAAACCTTCCACAGATTCACCATGATTCCAGGAATTGCAGCTAAATCTTTACCACCCAGACCAACCTGCCTGCACATATCTTCTGCTTCAGCCATTTCCAGTCCTTTTAGTATAGAGACCGGCCGCTGAACAACGACTTCTTCCTTATCCTGTGCAATCTGGTTAATGGATACACCTCCTTCAGCGCTGAGAATGCACATCGGCGTACCCTTGTAATCGTCGACCGTCATCCCGAGGTAAAATTCCTTGTCTACCTCGATTCCGGCAGCAACGGTTACTTTTTCCACCGGTAATCCTTTTATTTTTAACGACAGAATATGTTCAGCCGTTTCTTCGACCTTGTCAGCGGATTCGACAGTTTTAACTCCGCCTGCCAGGTATCTTCCTCCCGTAAGCACCTGCGCCTTGATAATAACCGGAAAGCCGATGGCTTCCGCTTTTTCCCGTGCTTCTTTACCGCTGGTAACAACGGCGAAATCCGGGACGGGAATCCCGTACTTCTGGAATAGTTGTGCCCCTTCGTATTCATATAACTTCATAATTTTTAAAAATACACCAATCAGGGATGGTGAGTCAATCGACAGGCACACTCCGGCGGTACCGTTTGCCATAAAAACCCTAATAATGTAAAATAAAACCAGTGTGCAATCCCGCACGCGATTCTCAAACAAAATTGGAGGTGGATAGCTGTGGCTATAATGACCAAGGAACAGTACCTGAAATCCCTTGAAAACGTTCATCACAATGCCTACATCCTCGGTGAAAAAGTTCAAAATGCCTATGAGCACCCGTTAATCAGCCACATGATTAATTCGGTTGCCAAAACATATGAGCTTTCGAACGACCCCGAAGGAAAGAAACTGCTCGTCGCAAAATCAGAACTTATCGGTGAAGACGTCAGCCGTTTCCTGAAGTTCTACATGAGCCCTGACGATCTGATTACCAAAGTTCGGATGCTCAAATACCTCGCCCACAATATCGGCGGGTGTTACATGCGCTGCACCGGTATGGATGCCCTCAGTTCCGTCGGTATGGAAATCTATAACTGCGACCAGAAATACGGGACGAAATACTGGGACAGACTGGTCGAGTTCCTGAAATTCATGCAGAAGAATGATTACGTTCTCTTCAGCGGCGTTACCGATGTCAAAGGCGACCGTTCAAAGAGGCCTTCCGAACAGTCCGACCCGGACATGTACCTCCACGTTATCGACAGAAACAATGACGGCATCGTTGTCAGGGGCGCCAAGATACACCAGACCGGATCACTCTGCGCTCACTGGGGAATTGCTGTTCCCGCACGTGAAATGCGCGCTGCGGATAAAGACTACGCGGTCTGTTTTGCGTTCCCGGCTGATGCCGAAGGCATCATTCACGTATACGGCCGTGGTACACTCGAAGCCAGGGCTCTCCAGGGAGTCGACCTTGGAAATGTTGAATTCAGCAAGTTCGCCCCGATGGTAATTTTCAAGGATGTTTTCATTCCATGGGACCATGTTTTCCTCGATGGGGAATATGAATACGCCGGTAACATGGTGAGAAACTTCGGTTGCTACCACCGCCACTCACACGGCGGCTGCAAATGCGGCGTCGGTGATGTTCTGATTGGTGCCGCGGCAGTTGCGAATGACTACAACGGTCTGGGTAAAGACCCGACCAAACCAGGTTATAACGGCCAGTCGAAGGTATCCCACATCAATACCAAATACGCCGAAATGATGAAGGTAACCGAGGCTATCTACGGCTGTTCAATTGCCGCTTCCGTCGAGGCGACCGAAAGTCCTTCAGGTATCTGGGCGGTTGACCCGGTACTCTCGAACATATCCAAACTTTACGAAGGTAAGGAACTGGCCGAAGTCATCAGGATGATGATTGAGATTGCCGGCGGTATGGTAACCGGCATCCCTTCGCAGATGGACTTCGACAATCCGGAAATAGGCCCGCTGCTCACCAAGTATCTCAAGGGTGTTGACGGCGTATCGACCGAAGACCGGGTACGTATCTTCCACCTTATCGAGAAACTCGCTTTCGAAAGCCGTGACATCGTCTCGAACATACACGGCGCCGGTTCACCTGAGACCCACCGCATGACGGTTCTCAACAACACCGATATAGAAGCAAAGAAAAATTATGCCAAGAAACTCGCGGGCATAAAAGAAACAAAATAACACAAGTATTACCGATACTCTCCGCAACGCCGCCTCGATGAGGCGGCGTTTTTTTAACTTGACATTATGACAAAGAATTAATAAACTCAATG
>CAYSQK010000177.1:0-4344 GCA_964433075.1 uncultured Dehalococcoidales bacterium | reverse complement strand
TAGTCCATAATCGACGGCATGAGGAAGTGTATGGAGGATTCGAACTGCGACTGCTCGACGTACTGCCCCCGTCCGGTCTTTTTCCGGTTAATCAGGGCGGCGGTGAGGGCAAAGGCTGCCAGCCGGCAGCATACGTAATCGGTGTAGGCCCCGTACGGAGCGCACGGTTCGCCGTCAGGCTGACCGGTCAGTTCGGTGAATCCGCTGAAATTGACGGCATTCTGTCCGTACCCGGCATACCCGGTGTGCGGTCCGCCGCGGCCCTGCATGCTTGAACTGAAGTAAATGATGTCCGGCCGCCGCTTTCTGACGTCTTCATAGCCTAATCCCCATTTCTCCATAGTGCCGGGAGAGAACGATTCGGTGACGATGTCTGCCCATTCAATGAGTTTCCAGGCAAGTTCGAGGCCGCCCGGATTTTTCATATCGATGCTGACACTGAGTTTGTTGGGGTTGTGCCGACCGTAAAACATGCTGGTGTCGGCGCTTGGGGTGTTATTGGCAAAGGGGCTGTTGACGCGATTGGTGTCGAGCCGTTTGTGCGACTCTATTTTAACCACCGTTGCGCCGTGTTCGGCGAAGTAGCGGGAGGTGGAAGGGCCGACCACTATCCAGGCGAATTCGGCTATCTTCAGGCCTTCGAATATGGTTGAGTTGCTCACGCTAGATGACCCCCTTGTTGTGCAGTTCTGCCAGGTGTACCTCGCTGAAGCCCAGCTCTCCGGCGTAGATTTCACGATTGTGCTCTCCGGTCATAGGCGCCCGGCGCCGGTAGGTAACGGGTGTTTCGCTGAGCCGGATGAACGGTCCGCAGTACGGAATGTCGCCGTCGAGCTCCGGGTGAGATACATCCGTCCAGAAGTGACGCGCTTCGAGCTGGAGGTCTTCGCTGATATCTTTCGTTGTCGAAACCGGCGCGATAAGTATGCCGAATTCGAACGCACCGATGTTGTAGAGTTCTTCCTTGGTGCGTGTCAGGGTGAAGGATTCGATGGCTGCACCGACCCTGTCCGCCATTTCCTGAGTCAGCTTCGAGGCGTTGAAATCGGTTGCCCAGTCGATGCGTTTCAGCCAGTCCGGCGCCTGCCCGTTTTCGTCCATCCACCGTACCAGTGCGCTCGAGGAGGTCAGGTACGGTTCGTTGCCGCCGATTGCCAGTATCATCACGTAGCCGTCACGGCATTTGAAGTAAATCTTCTGTTTGACGCCGGTACTGGCGACGTAGATGGCCGAACCGACTCTTTTAAAGTCGATTCCGTTTGTGTCCCACATCGGCAGTGAATTCATGTTCGGTGAAACGATTGCTTCCTGCATCGAAACATCGACGAACTGACCTTCTCCGGTGGTGAGTCGATGGTAATACGCCATCAGGCTGCCGACAGCTCCTTCACAGCCGCCGAAGAGGTTCGTTTGGGGAACGCTTATCCAGACGGGTGCTTCGTCGGGTTCGCCGCAGGCATTAAGATAGCCGCTGCTTGCCCATGCCGTCAGTTCGCTGGCCGGGTAGCCTGATTTCGGTCCCTGCTGGCCGAACGGGGTAATGGCACAGTAAATGATATCGGGTTTGATGCGGCACAGGTCGTCGTACCCGATGCCGAGCCGGTTCATGTACCCCGGCGGGAAGGATTCCATGATGATGTCCGCTCCTTCTGCCAGCCGGCGAAACGTCTCTTGTCCTTCGGGGTGTTCGATATCGAGAGTGATTCCCCGTTTGTTGACGTTGAAGGAAAACCAGACAAGGCTCTGCTGCGGGTCGCCGGAGTCGTGGTAGTACGGTCCTGTCCGTGAAGAACTGCCTTCTGGTTTTTCGATGGCGATGACGTCAGCCCCGGCATCACCGAGCAGCCGTCCTCCCAGCATGCAGCCTCCCTCCGTCAGGTCGAGTACACGGATCGGCGGCAGTACGGAGTGTGTCACGGACATCGGTTGTGTATCCTTTCTTCCCCGGGTTCCCCACGGTGGTGAGGTTCTTCCATGATATAAGGATAGAAAGCGAAAATCAATCGGTCCCGTGCAGTAACGGCAGGTAAATCGAAAACGTGCTGCCTCGTCCGACCCTGCTTTGAACGGTGATTTTTCCCCGGTGGAGTTCGGCGATACGGAGGGCTATTGCCAGTCCGAGCCCCGCGCCGCTTCTGAATTCCGACCGGTCAGCGCGGTAGAACCGTTCAAAAATGTGCGGCAGGTGTTTCTCTTCGATGCCTGTCCCGGTGTCGCTCACCGATATCACCGCCTTGTTCTTTTCCCGGGCGAGGTCGACGAGTATCTCACCCCCTTCCCCGGTGTACCTGATGGCGTTATCGAGGATGTTGAAGACCATTTCCTGAAGGCAGGCTCGGTTTCCCATGATGGACAAGTCATCTTCGATGATGAAGGTGCAGGCGATGTGTTTCGTCCCGGAGAGGATTTCCATATCCGGTTTCATGTCGTTTAGAAGTGTTCCGAGACTGGTCTTTTCCGTTGTGTAGTCTTTCCAGCTTTCATATCGGGCCAGAAAGAGGAGGTTCTTGAGGACCGAGTTCATGTGCCTGGTTTCCTCGTAAATTGTTTGGAGAGCGGTTTGATACTCTTCGGGAGTCCGTTCATGAATCAGGGTCAGTGACGCTTCTCCCTGGATGACAGCCAGCGGAGCGCGAAGTTCGTGAGATGCATCGGCGGTGAATTCCCGCTCTCGTTGAGAAGCGGTCTGAAGCCGGGACAGTATCCGATTGAAGGTTGAGGCGAGAAAACCGATTTCCTCCCTGCCATCGAAATCGATTTGCTTTTCGAGATTGTTTTCTTCGATGGTTCTGGCTTCAGCCGTCACCTCTTTCACTTTTTTCAGGCTGCGTGCTGCCAGGTAGTAGCCGCCGGTACCGGCCAGAAACAGCAATGCCAGTCCGACCGCTGCAATATCGCGGGGAATGACCATCAGCAGCCTGGCGGGTTTATGAGCGGTCCGGACTGTTTCATTGGTTTCTGTCACTGCATATGCTGCTTCGTCGTTGCTGTTGCTCTCTGTGCTCTCCGGAAAGAGAAACCATGCGGAAAGACAGATTGCCGCTGCCAGAAAAATGAAAAGCCATGGTTGCCGGACTTTTTTGATTCGTTCGATAAACATTGTCAACTCTGTGTGTTCAGTCGGTACCCGATGCTTCTGACCGTTTCGATATAGCTGGGTCGACCTTCGATATCGATTTTTTTACGGAGTCGGCCGATGTAGACATCGATGATGTTGGAATCCCCTTCGAACGAGAAATCCCAGACGTGGTTGGAAATCATCGAACGGGTCAGGACGATGTCCGGGTTTCTCATGAAATACTCGAGAATGGCGTACTCTTTTACCGGCAGGGGGATATACGTTTCGTCTCTCTTGACCTTCCGTGTCAGCGTGTCCATTGTCAGGTTTCCAGCCCTGATGACATTGGTGCCGTTACTCAATTCCCGCCGTAGCAGCGCTCTGATTCGGGCCAGCAGTTCATCGAAAGCGAACGGTTTGACCAGGTAATCATCAGCGCCGCTGTCGAGCCCCTTGATTCGGTCGCTGATGGCGTCCCGCCCGGTCAGCATGATGATGTGCGATTTTATATCGCAGTTTCTCAGTTCGCGGCAGACTTCCATACCATCCTTGCCGGGCAGCATGACATCGAGGATAATAAGGTCGTAGGGGACGGCTTTTGCCGAATCTTCTCCGTCTTCTCCGTTGTATACCGCATCGGCAGCGAATCCGAATTCCGTCAAACCCCGCTGCAGCATGGTCGCCATGTGCCGGTCGTCTTCAACAACCAGAATCCTCATCGGTAACTCCTGACTGACGTATCCATCTTCATAATGTACGACCGTTATATGGAATGTATCACACAAAGATGAATGTTAGATGAATGACATAATATTTTATCAGATAGGGCCGAAATAAAAAACAGGAATATTTTTTATGAGGTGTGTAAAAATGAAAAAAAAGGGGGCGACGCCCCCTTTTTTGTTCGCTGGGAAAATGATTACAACGGTTTTACCGGTATGTAGATATCGACCTTGTGCTTCTCAGCCGGGTCTTCCATGTTCCCGGGATAGAGTTCATAACACGGCCCGTCTGCCGGCTGGTAGCCGCTTTCCGGCAGCCAGCCGCTGTACATTGCATTCCAGGCGTTCTGGTATTCGGTTGTCCCGAGTTCGAAGTGTCCGATTGCATACTTTCCGGCGGGAATGGTGGTTTTACCGACTTCACCGTCGACCTTCGTATCCTTCGATACGGTGATGCAGGCATCAACCCTCAACTTGCTGTCCTCGGTTATTTCCGGGTCGTCGTAGTAAATGCAGATCGGAAGAGCGTCGTGTAGGGAAAGAGTGTAGGATAGGGGGTTGGTG
>CAYSQK010000176.1:0-4356 GCA_964433075.1 uncultured Dehalococcoidales bacterium | reverse complement strand
ATGGAAACAGACCAGGCTTCCGGACTAATGGTATGGTGTGATTCAGTCCGGAAGCCTGGTATCAAATATCCCGTAACCGGGATAGCTGTCAGTTGGAAGAGGAAGCCTATTTTATTTTTTGCGCGAAGTCTCTTTCACCTTAGCATGTACCGGCGATGATTCGGCAGCTGTGACCGGTTCAACGTTTCGAAGAGCGGGAAAAATCTTTTTCACCCAGGGTCTTACTGTTACCACTTCAGAAGCCCTGTCTTTGCGCAGGTAAGACAGCCAATAGACAACCCCTACAGCAACTCCACCGATGATATTACCAATTGTTACAGGAATCAGGTTACCGAGGAAACCGGCCCAACTGAGATTAGCCACATTCTCAGCAGTTACACCAGCAGCTTCGAGGACGGCCGGCTGGTTTGCCATCATGATTCCCATCGGTATGAAATACATGTTGGCAACACTGTGTTCGAACCCGGCAGCTACAAAAGCGGTAAGCGGGAAAACGACTGCCATGATTTTGTCGGCAACTGTTCGAGCACTGAACGAAAGCCAGACGGCCAGACAAACAAGGATGTTACAGAGAATGCCCCGAGCAAGGGCGGTTCCGAAGGAGAGATTCACTTTTGCGTTAGCGATATTGAGGGCATTGGCACCGACGGCGTGGTTGTTGAACATCCACTGGTCGGAGGCAACCATCAGACCGACGAGGATGAGACTGCCGGCGAGATTTGAGATGTAAACAATACCCCAGTTTTTCAGCAGACCGGTAAATTTCAGCCGGCCGCTCAGCCAGCCGACGACGATGAGGTTATTACCGGTAAAGAGTTCAGCGCCGGCGACGACGACGAGAATAAGGCCGAGACAGAAGACCAGCCCACCGATAAGCTTACCCATGCCAAATCCGAGACCCGAATTTGTGGTGACGATGGTGAAGAACACCCCACCGAAGCCGATGAAAAGACCAGCCATGATACCGAGAATCGCCATGTTCATACTATTGAGCTTGCTTTTCGTGACACCAACCGTTTCACATTTCTCGCACACGGCTGCCGGAGCAAGGGCATCAGAGGACGATGTTTTTCCGAGGTTTTGTACCGCGGATTCAAGACGGGTCAGGGCTTTCATAATATCGAACCTTCCGTTATCCGCCTTTTCTTCGATGCCGGAGCTCTCAACTTTTGTCTGCTTCTTCTTATCGAGTTCCATCCATTTCTCCTGTTTCAGTACTTAGTCCTGGTGTTGATTCAATATAGTGATGAGGCGGGCAGCACGTTGACTATCCATTTTCCCAACCCATTCCTCAATCTTTTCAATGTTCCCCGTGGTCAGGGCGCCGAGTTCTTCCGATGTCATGATGTAATATTCTGAAAGTGAATTACCGAAATTTTCGTGACCTGCGATAGAGTTATCTTTTTCATCAGCGATTCGGGCGAGAATCCTGAGAATTTCTTCCTTTCGCCTTAACCGCTCCCGGTCGGTTATCTTTCCGCTGCTATCAGTCACCACCTGCGACATTCGGACTTTCCTATATTTACCTTCCAATTCCATCATATTTTATTTCAGTAAACGACACAGCGCATGTAATACTGATTTCAGCATGCACAATGCTGTTATTTTATCTGGACTTTAGTACTAGTACCTTTTAACAATATTTCAGTATTATTACTTACCATTCAATCCGGTGTAATCCGACGTATTTCCCACCACGTACCCATGAAAATAACGAATGAATCGCACTGCCCTTCACATAAGTTGATAAAACCATCTTCATGAATTAGAATGAACATAACTGCCTGCATTGCTGCCAATAAGAAGAAGGTGAGTCTCGTGGAAATTAAAGTTTTACTGGCTGATGACCATGCCGTACTCAGGGAAGGAATGCGGCAGCTTCTCGAGCGAGAAAAAGATATCAGGGTAATCGGTGAAGCAAGCGACGGTGAAGAGACGGTTGAAATGGTTTCGACGCTCAAACCGGCGGTCGTACTGATGGATATCGTGATGCCGAAACTCACCGGGATAGAAGCGACACGGCAAATCAAACAGATTGCGCCCGGTACCTGTATCCTGATTTTGACAGCCTACAGCGACATGCGGTACATTCTCGGACTCCTCGAAGCGGGAGCCTCGGGATACCTTCTCAAGAGCGCCCGGGGCACGGAAATCATCGGGGCCATCCGGGCGGTATGCTCAGGGGAATCAGTCCTCGACCCGGTTGTGACGAGGAAACTCCTCCAGCGGGTTGTCGAAACCCCGACCCAGACCGAAGAACCCCAGGACCGGGGAGTGCTGAGCCGGCGGGAAATCGAGATACTGCGGCTGGCATCGAGGGGCATGAGCAACAAGGATATCGCCACGGAACTGTCCATCAGTATCCGGACGGTTAAAGCCCACCTCACCAACATTTTCAATAAAATGGGTGTCGCCTGCCGGACGGACGCAATCGTCAAAGGGCTGAAAGCAGGCTACATCGACCTCTACGATATACCCCAGGAAGACGAAGTTTCCTGATGAACACAAAGTTCAGGCTGACGGAAAAAGACTACCGCTACCTGTTCGAGAATTCAAACGATGCAATGTGGGTCCACGACCTGGAAGGTAACCTTGTGGATGCCAACAAAGCGTTCGCTCGCCTTCACGGTGTTTCTGTTGACGACTGGTCTCAAATCAAGGTCAAGGAATACCTTTCGAAAGAGACGCTTGCCCTTTCCCGGGAAATCAAGCGCAAACTGCTGAACAACGAAGAGTTCGAGCAACCCTACATGCAGCGCTTCACCACTACCGACGGGAGAATCCGCCTTTATCAGGTATCGACAAGCCCGGTCATTATCGACGGAGAAGTCAAAGGGTTTCAGCATGTCGGCAGAGATGTCACCGAAGAGAAGCGCTCGGAAGAGATGCTGCTGAACATCATCGACGGCTCACCGGTTGGTATATTCGTTATCGACCGTCAGCACATTGTCACACACTGGAACACGGCCATGGAGCGTCTTACCGGTATATCGCGGGACGCCATCACAGGTACGGACAGGCACTGGAGTGCATTTTACCAGAAGAAGCGGGTGACGATGGCCGACCTGGCCGTCGACGATACGTCTGCAAAGACAATCAGTGAAATATATCACGGCCGGTGCCGGCAATCGCACCTGATGGAAAACACCCTCGAAGCCGAGAACTTTTTCGCAGGGACGGGAGAAAACGGGAAGTGGCTGCTTTTTTACGCCTGCCCCATCAAGGACGAATTCGGCATGACGGTCAGCGCCATAGAAATCGTTCAGGACATCACCGGGCAGAAGCGGCTTGAGGAAAATATCCGCTTTTACAGCCAGGCAATAATGAAAGCTCAGGAAGACGAGCGGAAGCGAATTGCCCGTGAACTGCACGATGATTCTTCGTCATCGATGCTGTACCTCATTCAGCGGCTCGATGCTCTTGAGACGGCCTGTCCGGAATCAAACCTGAAACAGGACCTTGAAAATTTACGTGTTCAGGCAGTCGATGCCCTTGACAGCCTGCGAAGATGCGCCCAGGAATTACGCCCCCGCATACTCGACGACCTCGGGCTGGTGGCGGCAATCGAATGGATAGCCGAAGACATGGAGAAATCGCACGGTATCGAAACCGACGTAAAAACAAACGGACAGGAACGAACCCTTCCCCAGGAACACCAGTTGATGCTGTTCCGCATCACCCAGGAAGCGCTGAGCAATATCCGACGTCACGCCAAAGCGACGAAGGTAAGGGTGACAATCGATTTCGGGAAAGAAGTGAGTGTGACGGTAACCGATAACGGCAAGGGGTTCGATTTACCTGAAAGAATAGAAAACCTTGCCAGCCAGGGGCACCTCGGTATCATGGGCATGTCCGAACGCGTCCAACTGATGCATGGGAAACTCGACATCCAGTCGAAACCCGGCAAAGGGACAAAGCTGACAATCACCATACCGGCGACGGAAGAGTAAATCCGGTTACGAATCTCTTCTCAGTTTTCTCTATCATTTCCGGCTGTCGATATCATTTCATTGTTCACCGTTATTGATATGTTGTAGCGTATTACAGACAAAAAGGCGGGGGGTGCTTTTCAGCACCCCCCGTTCGAATTCCATTCAGTGTTATTTAGGCCGCGTGATTCGGTTTCCACCAGTAGATGTAGGCGACGGCTGCGGCTGCGACAACGGCGAGACCGATAATCAGCCAGACCCACCAGGCGATACCAGCGGTCGGGGCAGGTTCTTCGTCGACCGGTTCATCAACCACCGGTTCATCAACCACCGGTTCATCAACCACCGGTTCATCAACCACCGGTTCTTCGACTACCGGTTCATCGACTACCGGTTCATCAACTACAGATCGGAAGAGCGTCGTGTA
>CAYSQK010000175.1:0-4356 GCA_964433075.1 uncultured Dehalococcoidales bacterium | reverse complement strand
TGTCAGTACGTTTCGTCCTACCCGATGACGCCTTCGACGACGATTTTCGAATTCATGGCGGCGAGGGCTGATGATTTTGGAATGGTCGTCATGCAGGCGGAAGACGAGATTGCCGCCGTAAATATGGCTGTCGGAGCCGGTTATGCAGGCGTCAGGTCAATGACGACGACCTCAGGCAGCGGTTTCTGTCTGATGGTGGAAGGCCTCGGTCTGGCCGGTATCACGGAAACCCCGGTTGTCATCATCGATGCCCAGCGCCCCGGTCCGGCAGTCGGGCTGCCTACCCGCACAGAACAAGGTGACCTTCAATTCGTGCTTTCGGCCCATCAGGGTGATTTTCCCCGTATTGTCCTCGCTCCGTTAACGGTTGAGGACTGTTTCCGGATGACGATAGAAGCCTTTAATCTGGCTGACCGGTTCCAGACGCCGGCGGTGATTCTGACCGACCATTTTCTTGCGAGTTCATACGCAACAGTCGAAGAATTCGACCTTACGAAGGTGAATACCGACAGGGGAACAGTCTATCGCGGGAATGCAGCCGGGTATAAACGGCACGCCTTCACCGATTCCGGTATCTCACCGAGGGCTTTTCCCGGTATGGGAAAAGCCCTGGTGGTGACCGATTCCGATGAACATGACGAAGCCGGCCACCTGACAGAGGATGCCGAAACCAGAAACCGGATGGTCGAAAAGCGTCTGAAAAAGATGAGCGGTATCGGGAACGAGAGTCTGAAGCCGAAATATTACGGTAAAAATCAGCCGGGGAATCTCCTCATCGGCTGGGGCAGTTCGTACGGCGCCATGCGCGAAGCGGTAGAGCTCCTCGAAGAAGAAGGATATGATATCGGCATGATGGCATTGAACCACCTCTCGCCGTTTCCAGCAGAAGAGGTGGCATCAGCAATCACGAGTGCGGTCAGGAGCTTCGTAATCGAAGGCAATGCTTCCGGGCAGTTAGCCCGGTTGATTCGCTCTGAAACCGGCAAGACGCCCACCGGCAGTGTTCTCCGGTACGACGGGCGGCCGTTTACACCCGCGTCCATCATTGACGGACTGAAGAAGGGAGGGTTGTAGAATGGTAACGGCAGCGGACTATAAAGGACTGGAAAGCGCCTGGTGTCCGGGCTGCGGTAATTTCGGTATTCTCAACGCGGTCAAACAGGCACTGGTCGGGCTCGGTCTCGAACCCTATCAGGTACTCATGGTCTCCGGCATCGGACAGGCAGGCAAACTGCCTCATTACCTGAAGTGCAACACCTTCAATTCCCTCCACGGCCGGCCGGTACCACCGGCTATTGGCGCGAAATGTGCTAACCCTGAGTTGACTGTCATTGCCGTCAGCGGCGATGGGGATGCTTATGGTGAAGGCGGCAATCACTTCATCCACGCCGTGAGGCGCAATCATGACATCACCTACCTGGTTCACAATAATCAGGTCTACGGTCTGACGAAGGGGCAGGCGTCGCCGACGAGCGATATCGGTTTCGTAACGAAAACCACTCTCCACGGTGCCCCGCAGCCGGTCAGCCCTCTTGCCCTGGCCATTGTCTCGGGAGCCGGTTTCGTTGCCAGGGGTTTTGCAGGAGACGTCGAATTGCTGACGGATATCATAAAAGAAGCGATTACCCACAAGGGATTTTCCCTCGTCGACATTCTTCAACCATGCGTGTCATTCAACAGGCAGAATACCTACGAATGGTACCGGGAGAGGGTCTTTAAACTGGATGCCGGGTACGATACCTCGGATAAAATGGGGGCAATTGAAAAAGCTCTCGAGTGGGGGGAAACAATTCCACTTGGGGTGCTGTACCGTGAGGAGAAACCGGCCTTCGAGGAGCAGTTTCCCTCGCTGGCCGAAGGACCGCTGGTCGGGCGGAAGATCAAACCTGCCGGTATCAGGACACTTCTGGACGAATTCCTTTAGAAAAAAAAGGGAGTGAACATAAATTGTTCACTCCCTTTTTTACTAACTCTATTATTTTCCTTTTTTCGGCCGGATAACCATGACCGGTTTTCCTGAATTCCGAACGACTTCGTCAGCAACGCTGCCCATGACGGCTCTCACGATGCCGCTTTTCCCGTGGGTGGTCATGATAATAAGGTCGATTTTGTTCTTCTGGCTGTAATTCATGATGGCTTCCGCCGGCGTGCCGATGATGATCTGATATGAGCCCTCGATATTCTTCGCTTTAAGGTCCCGTACTTTCCGGCCGAGATAACGGGCAGCGGAGGTTGAGTTCCGTTTATCTTCATTTTGGGCAATCTGTATTGCCGTCCTGGTGGCGGCAGGGCTCTGAATCATCGGTTCACCGATACCCGTCGGAGTAACCGGAACGGAAGGTTTTACTACCTGGAGCAGAATTATTTCGGCGCCGAATTTTTCGGCAATTGCTCTCGCATAATCCAAGGCTTTTGAGCCGTATCGTGACCCGTCCAGTGGTACCAGAATTCGCTTGAACATCGTTAGTTACCTCTTTCTGATAGTATTCATGATTTTTCAGTTTATACTATCATGGCTGATTATTCCAGTACTTTTATCTCAATCATCAGGTGTTTTCACCCTTTGACGCTGCTACCAAACTCGTCTACAATAGCGGGAGGTACGAAAAAAGGAGAACGGGAATGGAGCATATCTGGGCGCCGTGGAGAATGACGTATATCGAGAGCGAAAAAATCGGAGGCTGTGTCCTTTGCGCCAAGCATACGCAGAGTGACGATGAAAAAAACTTCATTCTCTACCGGGGGCAACTGAACTTCGTCATGCTTAACCTGTACCCGTACAATCCGTACCACCTGATGGTTGTTCCGTATCAGCATACCTCGGTGATTGAAAACCTGACCAATGACGAGCGGAATGAGCACTTTGAAATCGTCAGCCGCTGTGTGGCGGTTCTCAGGAAGGAGCTGAATCCGGCCGGTTTCAACGTCGGCATTAACATGGGTGCCGTCGCCGGGGCCGGCATCGAAGATCATATCCACACGCACATCATTCCCCGCTGGCAGGGCGATACCAATTTTGTGACCGTCGTATCTGATATCCGGGTCGTTCCCCAGGCGCTGGCCGATTCTTATCAGAAGCTGAAAGGCAAATTCTAGTTACCAGTCTTCATGGCTGGTCAGACGGGCTGTCAGCGCCTGTTTTTTCTCCGGAGACATCCAGGACATTTCCACTCCGTAGAGTATCGTCTGGCGTATTTCGTCTCTCGTGAATCCCAGAGTCATTTCGAGGGTCCGGTACTCATCGGCGAGCGAATTACCGAACATTTTCGGGTCGTCGGTGTTGATGCTGACCGGTATGCCCCGCTCGAAGTAACGCCGTACCGGGTGGTCGGCGGCTGACTTCACGACGGCTGTTCTCACGTTGGAGAGGAGACAGATTTCAATCGGTACTGCATGTTTCGCGAGGAAGTTGACCAGTTCAGGGTCTTCGATTGCTCTCGTACCGTGACCGATTCGGTCCGGCTTCAGTTGTTCCAGAGCTCCCCAGATGCTTGCCGGTCCGGCTGCTTCGCCGGCGTGGATGCTTGTCCGCAGGCCCAGTTTCCGGGCTTTTTCGTACGCCGGTGCGAACGGCTCCGGCGGGAAAAGCTGTTCCGAACCGCCGGTGTTTATCCCGATAACTCCGTACTCCTGCGCTTCGGCAATGCCGTCGATATTCTCATACGCCGCTTCGTGACCGAAATCCCTGACGAGGTCGACCATCAGCGGGGTATCGATTTCCGGTACCTTGTTCAGCCCTTTCCTGACGGCTTCCGCAAGCCGGGCTGTTTCGAGCCCTCTCATACGGAATCGCGGCAGCGAAAAGGAAAGTTCTGCGTACAGAATATTCTGGGAAGCGAGGTCACGGGCAACTGCTTCGGAGAGAAAGGTAAAGTCTTCGTACTCCCGTAAAAAGGTGTTTTTCCAGTTCCAGGTTTCGAGGAAGTGAGGAAAGTCCCGGTACTGAAATTTCTGTACGAGGGCGGCCATGTCCGGTACGTCAGGGTCTCCGCCGTACTTGCTGATGATCTCCCAGAGTGTTTCGTGGGGAATCGAGCCGGTCAGGTGGATATGAAGCTCAATCTTCGGTACCCGGTCATACCATGTTTGAGAAAGACAATCGTTCATGCGGTGCTGAAGGCTACCAGAGTTCGCCTTCCCTCCATTCTGCCGAAAGTGAGGCGTGGATGTCAAGATCCGGTGAGTTCGGAAGAGACAGTACCATGATAGGTTCTCCCGTGGTGAGCGTCATGCCTTCCTGGGTGCGGATAAATGTCGGCCCTTCCCATATCTGCCAGCCAAGGCGGAGGTAAAATTCGGGGAAACCGGTCCGCAGGGCAGCCAGTTCGAAATCGGACAGTTCCTCTACCAGCCGGT
>CAYSQK010000174.1:0-4359 GCA_964433075.1 uncultured Dehalococcoidales bacterium | reverse complement strand
CCTTAACGCCCTGAACTTTTCCTTTTTCAACAAGGATTTCCGTCACCAGAGAATCTTCAAGAACCTGGATACCGGAAAGCCGTATCTGATTACTCAGGGTTACTTCAATGTGTTCACCAGTCGCATCGCCTCCGGCATGGAGTATGCGGGGGACGCTGTGAGCGGCTTCACGGGTCAAGGTAATTTCCCCTTCAAGCGTATCAAAGGGGACGCCGAAGTGTACCAGTTCGGTTATTCTCTGAGGGGCTTCATTGACGAGGATACGCACCGCACCCTCATCGCACAGTCCGTCACCGGCGGCAATGGTATCCTTGAAATGCAGTTCAGTCGAATCATTCCGGCCGATTGCCGCGGCGATTCCACCCTGAGCGTGCCTGGTATTACAATCCTCGAGCCCGCCTTTGGTGATGACGAGGACACTGCCGTGCTCCTTCGCCATGAGAGCGGTGTAGAGACCGGCGATACCGCTGCCGATAATAATATAGTCATACTGCTTCATCGGACTGTTTTTACTCATTTTTCAACTTTCTTCCAGGCTTCTTTTCCTTCAGCGTACAGGTCGCCGCCGTAGATGTCATTTATGACGACAACCGGGAAATCTTTGACATGAATCCGACGGACCGCTTCGGCGCCAAGGTCGTCCCAGGCAATCACCTCTGCTTCGATGATTCGCTGCGACAGCAAGGCTCCGGCGCCGCCGACGGCAGCACAATACACCGCCTTATATCTGACAACGGCATCTTTTACCGCTTTCGAGCGCATTCCCTTACCGACCATGCCCCTCAGGCCGTTTTCGATAAGCAGCGGCGCGTATTTGTCCATACGCCCGCTGGTGGTCGGGCCGGCAGCGCCAATGACCCTGCCGGGGGGTGCGGGGGTCGGCCCCATATAGTAAACGGTCTGTCCGGTAATATCGAAAGGAAGAGGCTCGTTGTTATCCAGCAGTTCTTTCATACGGCGATGAGCAGCATCACGGGCAACGTACATCACTCCCGAGAGCAGGACGCTGTCTCCGGCATGCAACTGACCGACGGCATCTTCAGATAAGGGAAGAGCAACATGTTTAGCCATTACAGTATCGCCTCCCGGTGACGGGCGCTGTGACACTGGAAATTAACGGCAACGGGAAGGCTGGCAATATGACAGGGAAGCGTTTCAACGTGCACTGCCAGCGCGGTTGTTCTGCCGCCGAAGCCCATCGGCCCGATACCGGAATCGTTTACTTTCCGGAGAAGTTCTTTCTCCAATCCGGCATTTTCCGTATCGGTACTCGGGAGACCGACTTCCCGAAGCAAGGCCCGTTTTGCCAGGAGGAGGGTCTGTTCGGCGGTTCCGCCGATACCGACTCCGAGAATCAACGGCGGACAAGGATTTCCCCCGGCTTCATTGACAGCATTGAGAACAAAATCGACGATCCCCTGCCGGCCATCGGCGGGCATCAGCATACCGAGCCGGGTCATGTTTTCAGCCCCGCCGCCCTTCGGCATGACGACTATTTTGAATCGGTCGCCGGGAACAATTTCGGTATGTATCATGGCCGGCGTATTATCACCGGTATTTTTTCTCGATGAATACGGACAGGCGACCATCGACTTTCTCAGGTAACCTGCGGTGTACCCGAGCTGCACGCCCCGATTGACGGCTTCGGTGAGATTGCCGTTAACGACATGGACGTCCTGACCGATTTCCAGAAAGACCACGGCTGCGCCCGTGTCCTGGCACAGCGGTATTTTTTCAGTGGAAGCAACGGCGACGTTCCCGATGATTTGATCAAGAACGCCGCACGCTATATCCGATTCTTCTGTTTTTCTTGCCTGCTCGAGAGCACGGAGCACATCCCCAGGCAGACGAATACATGCCTCCTGAAAGAGTGCGGAGACCGTTTCCGTTATCCTGTTACAATCAATTTCTCTCATGCAGGGTTATCTTTTCAGCTCTCCGCCGGCTTATCGATGCCTTCAACCAGATGCTGTTTAAGCTCAATCATCATTGCGGGTACGTCAATCTGCATCGGGCACCGAGCTTTGCATCGACCGCACATCAGGCAACTGTAGGCGATAGAGGCGGCTTTCTCGATGTTTTCGCTGATGATGGCTGCCCAGACTGCGCCGACTCCGGAGAAATATTTATCGCCGAATTTTCCGGCGGTTACCGCAAACACAGGGCATTCATAGAGACACCCGCCGCACCTGAGGCAATACAGAGACTGCCGCAGCACCGGGTCCTCTGCCAGTTTCGTCCGGCCGTCGTCGAGGAAAATGACGTGGAATTCCTTCGGTCCGTGGGCACCGTAAGTAATGGTTTTTTCGATATCGCCGGTCTTACTGGGGCCGGAAATCATACTGACATACGAAGGTACCGTATAATTGGCATACCGCCAGGTGACCTGGGCAACTTTGAAGGCGTCATCAAGGGTCGGTACCAGTTTTTCCATGCCCACCAGAGCGATGTGTACCGGAGGAGCACCGGTGGAAAGGTTGATATTACCTTCATTTTCGATGAGGAACAGGGTACCGGTATCAGCGGCAACGACGTTGGCGCCGCTCATGCCGATATGGGCATTGAAATATTTATCACGGAGAAGCTTCCGGGCTGTCTCAACCATTTTGGTAATATCATCCGGAGGCAGTTTCTCACCGGTTATTTCAGAGAACAGTTTCGCAACGTCTTCTTTCGGGACATGAATTGCGGGGGAGAGGATGTGCATCGGCTGAGAATTCAGCTTCTGAATGATGAATTCTCCGAGGTCGGTTTCATACACCTCGTTGCCCTTCTCTTCCAGGTACTCGCGGACTCCGATTTCTTCGCTCGTCATGCTCTTTCCCTTGACGATAAGCTTATCAGTACCGACCAGTTTTCCTATCAACTCAAGGGCTTCTTCAGCGGTTTTCGCAATATAGGCTTTGCCGTGATTCGATTCGATAGAGGCACATGCCTGCTCAGCCAGTTTCTGCATATTGAGAATGGCATCCGCCTTGATTGTCCTCACTTCATCCGCCATCTGAATGGTCTGCGGGAATTTTTCCAGGGCGGTGTTGACATTGCCCCGGTAGCTGGCAATACCGCGGGTAAGGGCGAGCCTTATGCGGTCGTTATGGGCTGCATTCATCAGGTTCTTTTTATATTCGTTAAAAACTGACACGACGTTTATCCCTCCAAAGCCATTCCTACGACCTGAGCCAGGTCGAGGACTTTGACATCTTTTATTTTCAGGTCTTTCAGCCCGCTCTCAAGCTGCATGATGCAACCGGGGCAGTGAGTAACAATAATATCAGGTTCCAGAGCCATCAGTTCTTTGGTTCGATTGACGGCCAGCGTGTGGCTCAATTCAGGGAACACCGCTTCAAATCCGCCGCCGCCACCGCAGCAGGTCGCAAACTCGCCTTTCGTCCAGGCAGGTTCGACCAGTTCAAGGTTTTCAATCGATTTCATTATCCGCCGGGGCTCATCGATGAGTTTCATACTGCGGGCGAGCTGGCACGGGTCATGATAGGTCACCTTTACCTTTTCAGGTAAACGGAGTTTGAGAGACGACAGGTTTTCACTGACGACCTCCGAGAAATGTTTGACGGTGATATCCTTTTCGCCGACCTTACCGGGCATGAGGTTTTTCAAGGTAAAGGTACAGGAGGGGACGATACCGATTATCTCGTTGACTCCTTTTTCTTTGAACCTTTTATAAATTTCCTTCGAGTGCTCGGTGAATTCATTCTGCATACCTATATAGTACAGAAGCCCGCCGCAGCAGGGTTCATCTTCTCCGAGGTATCCGAATTCAATACCCAGTTTCTGAAGAACCTTGACAGCACTGATGAGAGGAAGCGCATCCGCTTCACCCCCTCTGGTCATAACTTTCCGATACACCCCGCCGAGGTCAAGTCCCATATTTCTCTGAAGATTGGCGAGGTTCATCATCATTTCCGTATTGACGGGGCTTTTGTCGATTGTCTTGATGAGGGACATCAACGTTTCCAGCCCGCTCGAATACTGGTAGCCGCAGCCGGCGAAAAAGACCGTCCCGCTGTTTTTCGAGAAGGTGATATCTTTTGCCCAGGCAGCACCCTCTTTTTTACCGGCACCGACAATGTTGTCATTCTTTTTAATGTTGTTTGCCAGATAGGCAAGACCGGGGGGAAGTAGTTTTTTATTGCTCATACCATTATTTTCCTGTATTCGTCATTGTGTAACAGCTTTTTTCCATTATAACCTTTATGGAGAAAACCCGCACGAGGTACCGCACAGGCGTCACCAGCCCGGAGCCAATTGCCGCCAACAAAAAACGCGGATATTCCATCCCCGTTTTTTCATTCCATTTCGATACAATCAGTCTAGTTCCGGCTGTAATCAATGTCAAGAAAC
>CAYSQK010000173.1:870-4370 GCA_964433075.1 uncultured Dehalococcoidales bacterium | reverse complement strand
TTCAGGAACGCCAGGCGAAACTGGTCGGCGGCGTTGCCGTTATTAAAGTCGGCGCTGCTACCGAAACCGAACTGAAAGAACGCAAACATCGTGTTGAAGATGCCCTTTCAGCCACCCGTGCAGCCGTTGAAGAAGGTATCCTCCCCGGTGGCGGAACCGCTCTTATCAACGCCCTCCCGGTACTCGATAAACTCGATGTCGCCGATGATATTAAAGTCGGTGTCAACACCATCAGAAAAGCCGTTGAAGAACCGATTCGCTGGATTGCCGAAAACGCCGGCAAAGACGGCTCGGTCATCATCGACAAAGTCAAGAACAGCCCGAAAGGAATCGGGTACGATGCCTCCAATGACGAATTCGTCAACATGGTTGAAAAAGGCATCATCGACCCGACCAAGGTTGTCCGCTCTGCCCTTCAGAACGCAGCCAGTATCGCAGCCATGGTTCTTATTACCGAAGCTCTGGTCACAGACATTCCGGAAAAGAACGCCGGACCTGCCATGCCGGCAGGCGGCATGGACGGAATGGGCGGCATGGGCGGGATGATGTAATCGTCCCCGCCTGATACAACAGGTAACAAAAAGCCGGAGCGTTTTGCTCCGGCTTTTTTTATGTCATACAAAATCCTATAGTTTCAGAAACTCTTCCAGTCCCTTTATATCCTTGACCGGCCCCACCACTGCCATCCTCAGAGCTTCCGTCGTCATCAGATTGCATGCCACCCGCTGTACCTGTTCGAGTGTCACCGCGTCGATTTTTCTCACGACTTCCTCAACCGTCATGATAGTTCCCGTCTGGATTTCCTGACCGCCCATCCAGCCGGTTACGCTCCGGGTATCTTCCATACGCAGCAGCAGCCGTCCTCGTGCCAGGGATTTTGCGCGCTCGAACTCATCCGCCGGGACCGGTTCCTTCATCAGCGCCAGTTGTTTCAGGATTGCCTCGATTGTCACCGGCAGGTCTTCCGGTTCGACACTGGCTGCAACACTGACCGCTCCGGTATCGCGCAGATAATCGACGTAGCTGCTGATGTTGTAGGTCAGTCCCAGATTGTCCCTGATTTCTGAAAAGAGCCGGCTGCTCATCCCTTCACCCAGCATGATATTCATCAGGTCCAGGGCAAAACGGTCAGGGTGTCTCAACGGAAGGCCCGGCAGTGCCAGGCAAAGGTGCGCCTGCTCGGTATCCTTTTCTTCAACCAGCATTCGTGGGTTTCCCCCCCCGGTCCACGGCTCGAATACCGGGATTTCAGGACTGCTGTCCCAGCCGGCAGTTGCCGCCCTCACCGCCTCAACAGCCTCATCATGCTCGATGTTTCCGGCGATGGAAATAACCGTGTTCTGCGGCAGGTAATTGACCTTCATGAAATCCAGCATCATCGCCCGGTCGATTTTCTCCACCGTTTCCATGCTGCCGGCGATGTCCCTCCCGAGCGGATGCCCCGGCCAGAGGATTTCGTCGATGAGCATGTGAACCTGCTGTTCAGGCGAATCCTTTACCATGTTGATTTCTTCACCGATAACATGACGTTCACGTTCGATTTCAGCAGGCTGAAACAGCGAATGAAGGAACATGTCGGTCAAAACTTCGATAGCCAGATTGAAATCGCTTCGGGCTACCCGTACCCAGTACAGGGTCGTCTCCTTGTCAGTCCCGCCGTTCAAAGCTCCTCCGACACTCTCGATGGCTGAAGATATCGCCCGTGAGGTCGGCCGCCGTGTATTCCCCTTGAAAAGAAGGTGCTCGATGAAGTGGGATATCCCCGCCTGTTCGGGACGTTCGTACCGCGAACCGATTCCGGTAAAAAAGCTGACGGTCACAGAGTATGTATGCGGCATCGTCGTCGTCACCACCCTGAGCCCGTTTTCGAGAATTGTCTTTTTATGCAATCTAATACCTGTAAGATAATATTTTCTTCCATTGTAAGCCTGCCCCCTCACACCGGTCAATCAGACTGCATACAGAATAATCATGTCGGATACCGGAAATCCATATCAAATCACAGTCTCGTATGGTTGACGAAAGCACCCATTTACGCTAAAGTTAGAATGGTCTCGTGCCGAAGTGGCGGAATGGCAGACGCGCTACGTTCAGGGCGTAGTGTCCGCAAGGATGTGAGAGTTCAAATCTCTCCTTCGGCACCACACCTCCATTTCAAGCGCTTGTAGCTCAGCTGGATAGAGCGCATCCCTGCGGAGGATGAGGTCGTGGGTTCAAATCCCGCCAAGCGCGCCATTTTCAAAGGGCGGTTAGCTCAGCTGGTTAGAGCACATGCTTTACACGCATGGGGTCATAGGTTCAAATCCTATACCGCCCACCATACATCAAACTGCACAAAAACAGCTTCATAATCGGTTCGGGTTCTTTCCTCTATCCTTATAGCCCTCAATAATTTGAATCTGATATTGGTTCAAGTCCATTATGGTCTTTTTCTCTTTCCGAGTTGATGTTAAACTATGGCAGAAGAATTGGCTCATAATAATTCCTTCACAAAATCGTTGATTGTAACCGATGAACTTTTTTCACCTCTTTTTGAATAATGTAAGTAGTGCAGCAGGCTACGAATTTTACCGACTTTTTTTCAAAGGAGTTTGAAGGTATGAGTATTCAATTTACCGATGTTTGCTTTATCACAGATGATGTGCTTCAGCTCTCCACTTTTTATAAAGCCGTTTTCGGCGGCACGGTGGAAGGCAACAAGGTTCACTCATCTCTTGTTGCAGGTGGCATTACCTTCACGTTTGATTTCGCTGAGACGTTACAAGAAAATCCGGTTTTCCGTTATGTATCCACCGAGGGTGCTAACAATGTGATTGTAGGATTCAAAGTCGATGATGCAGATACGGAATATCAAAGATTATTACCGTTAGGAATTGAGATGTTGAATCAACCCACTACTCATCCGTGGGGAGCACGATCGTTTCAATTTAAAGACCCGGACGGCAATATCCTGAATTTTCGCAGTTTTCCGAAATAGCAGGCATAAAATCCTGTCCCTGAAAAATCGGGAAAATTCTGATACCCTTTGCTACAATCAAGTCCGGGAGGTGAAACAGAATGGATGTGCTTGAACGGCTTAACGGCGCGGTGGCATATATCGAGGCAAATCTTTGCGGTGAAATTGATGTAAACGAGCTTTCCCGTATCACATATTACACACCGGATGGATTTAACCGCTTCTTCAGCTACATGACACAAACAACACTTGCCGAATACATAAGAAAACGTCGTCTGACTAGAGCTGCTTATGATCTGCGTGATTCAGATGTTAAAGTAATCGATATGGCATTCAAGTATGGCTATGCAAGTGCTGATGCATTTACCAAGGCATTCATTAAGCAGCATGGAATGACACCGACAAAAGCGCGGGATTTAGCCGAAACAATAAAAGTATATCCGCCTGTTTCCTTTCACATTTTAATTAAAGGAGCGAGGGATATGGAATTCAAAATCATCGATAGTGATGAAATCGTGCTTGAGGGGCTCAGTCAGGAGTTTAC
>CAYSQK010000173.1:0-860 GCA_964433075.1 uncultured Dehalococcoidales bacterium | reverse complement strand
GATATGGAATATGGGTGTGTATTCGAGAGCTAAAAGGCAGGGTGAAGCTGACGGAAAAGAGCTTGAACATATCATTATTCCTTCGGGGAAATATGCTGTCTTCATGTCGGACTTCGGAGGTTTCGCAGGTGTCGTGCTGCCAAAACTGAGAGAGCAGATTTTCGATTCATGGATAGCAGACTCTGTCTATAAGCAAACAGCAGATTACGAGGTTGAGGTATACTACCTGTTCTCACGAACCGAAAAACATAAGCGTCATTATGAGATTTGGAGACCTGTTCTTAAGAAGTAGATATTTATAATTCAAGACTTGAATCGAGTTATCTAGTGCGAAGCGTTATCAGCAGTTGTTGTAAAGCCTTATTGGTCCCTCACTTTCTAAAAAAAGTACGGGTACTGTCAAGCAATACCCACCATAAATTGAAGACTAAATAGCCCCGATACAATAAAGTATTGGGGCTCATTTCTGAATATCAATAACGTATGTTAATATAAAAATTCTACCCAACCTCTGCTAACCGCCGCGCAGCTAGGAGATCATCTGAATCCACCTTTCTGACATCATGTTCAGATAAGGTCAAAAGAGCCTGGGTAATGCCTGAACCTCTTACGAACTCCACTTCCAGACCACCCCCCTTGTATATCTCCACAATAGTACCAATATCTCCAGCACGAAGCCCGTGTTCAGGTATATCGAGCGTAAGAACGACAATTTCCAATTCTTTAAACTTCATTTTGTCCTCCCGGATAAGCTGTAACAAATCGAGGAATAGTATCTTCTTTTAGTATAACCCATACCGTTAAAATTGGCATCGAATTACCTGATGGACCAGTAATCATGCCTTGTACTGCATATTTTT
>CAYSQK010000172.1:0-4372 GCA_964433075.1 uncultured Dehalococcoidales bacterium | reverse complement strand
TGTCGAAGGGGCTTCCGGGAACAGAGAATTCCTCGTATACCTGCAAACTTCATGATTTAATACGGAAAAAGATGACCGTATTTCATTGACCTGAAATCACAAGTCACTTATAATTATGGTGTACGAGGTATGTTCAGGCACTGAAAGGGGTGTGCATGCTGGCAGACTTGCATGAGAGCTGCGCGGTTACCGGAATATTCGCTCCCGGAGAGGATGTCGCCCGTCTCACCTTTTTCTCTCTTTTTTCATTACAGCACCGGGGACAGGAAAGTGCCGGCATTGCTGCATCAGACGGCCAAACAATCAGATTCCATGGTGATATGGGGCTCGTTTCACAGGTTTTCGATGAAAATTCTCTCAGCCAGCTTTGCGGTCATATCGCAATCGGACATACCCGGTATTCGACGACCGGTTCGAGCAAGGTATTTAACTGTCAGCCGATAATTGTCAGTGAAGGTGAAAATACCATAGCAGTCGCTCATAACGGTAATGTCATCAACGCCGAGAATCTCAAGCAATCGCTTTTTGAGTCCGGTTATCAATTCCACACGACTACCGATACCGAGGTGATTGCCTGTCTGATACTCTCTTCGGCGGGAGCCACATGGGAAGAAAAGATACGCGCTGCCATGCACCGCCTGCAGGGCGCGTATTCGCTGACGATTCTGACCAGCGATACCTTATATGGAGTCCGCGACCCGCTTGGTGTCAGGCCACTCTGCCTGGGACGATTGAATGGTGACGGATTCGTTATTGCTTCAGAGACCTGTGCGCTCGACCATATCGGAGCGGAATTCATCAAAGAAATAGAGCCTGGTGAAATTGTCGCTATCGACAGCAACGGTATCAGGGAACTGCCGGAGAAATCAGGAAAAAGCGCTCTCTGTGTTTTCGAATTCATTTATTTTGCACGACTGGACAGCAGAATATACGGCCGCCTCTTGTACCGGGCACGGCAGAGAATGGGTGCGGCGATGGCAATCGAGCATCCGGTTGATGCCGATCTCGTGGTCGGAGTGCCTGATTCGGCGCTGGCGGCTGCAACAGGCTTTGCCTACAAATCAGGTATCCCGCTGGCGGAAGGCCTGGTAAAGAACCGCTATGTCGGGCGTACGTTCATCCAGCCGGACCAGCGAATCCGCGATCTCGGTGTTCAACTGAAGTTCAATCCTCTGCGTGAAATCATCGAAGGAAAGCGCATTGTCCTGGTCGATGACAGCATCGTACGCGGGACAACCACTCCGAAAGTAATCAAGCTGCTTCGGAATGCCGGTGTGAAGGAAGTCCACATGCGGGTGAGTGCTCCGCCAATCAAGTATCCCTGCTTTTTCGGTGTGGACATGGCGACGCGTTCCGAGCTCATTGCCGCACGGAAATCAATTTTATCCATCAAAGAGTTTATCGGGGCGGATTCGCTGGGATATTTAAGTGTCGAAGGCTTATTAAAGTCAGTCGATCTTCCCCGTGAAACGTTTTGCATGGCCTGCTTTACCGGTGAATATCCCGTCCCGGTTCAGTTAGAAATGGATAAACTTGCACTCGAATCACCGTTAAACATCGATACCATTAACCTGAAGTAACGCCCGATTGATTTCATTTCTCAGGGAACGGTGATTTCCTGTTCGTCCTCCGTGTTGCGTCAATAGAAACTGTTACCGAAGACCTCTTGACATACTCTATCCCGTGAAAGTAGACTTTGCTATATTCCAATTACGTGAAGAGAGGTATCTCATTGAACGTCGACTTTTCGAAACTGGACAGAGCTTTCAATCCGAAATGCCTGGTGGTTGTGGGCGGGAATCCACGGTGGATGTGGCTGCGGGACCATTCGAATTTTCAGGGTAAACTGTATTCGGTACAGGTTAACCCGGAAACCATCAAAGAAATTGAAGCTGCCGGAATCACCAATTATCTGAGCGTAAAAGATATTCCGGACCCTGTCGACCTGGTTATCATGTCGGCACCCCGGGGGGCTGCACTACCGGTTCTAAAAGATTGTATCGAGAAAGACGTTGCGGCTGCTCATTTCTTTACCGCAGGTTTTTCGGAATCAGGTACCGATGAAGGCCGGAAACTGGAGCAGGAGATGAAGGAGACAGCTGAAAAAGCGAACTTTCATCTGATTGGGCCGAACTGCATGGGAATATACAATCCGAAAATAACCCTCGGGCAAATTGTCTGGGATAATAAGGGACCCTACGCACCGCTGGCGGTAATTTCACAGAGCGGAACGCATACGACGACTATCGGTCAACAGGCGCACCTGCAGGGAGTCGGCTATACGAAAGCTGTCAGTTTCGGTAACGGCATTGTTCTCGATTCGCCTGATTTTCTTGAATATTTCGCTCAGGATACTGAGATTAAAATAATCGGTATGTATCTGGAAGGTATCAAAGACGGCCGGCGATTCCTCAAGGTATTGAAAAAAGTAACTGCTCAAAAACCGGTCGTTATCTGGAAAGGCGGGAGGTCTGAGGAAGGAGGCCGGGCGATTTCTTCTCACACCGGCTCGCTGGCTGTCCCGAACGATATATGGGATGCAGCCATCTGGCAATGCGGAGGCATCAATGTATCAACCATGGAAGAGATGGTCGATACCATTAAAGCTTTGCTGTTCATGCCGAACGTAAAAGGGAAACGGGTAGGGATTGCCGGAGGGACCGGAGGACAGTCGGTTGCGATTGCCGATGGTTTTGCGTCAGCCGGTTTGTATTCGCCGGAGCTCAGTGAAGAATCCTATCGTGAACTCGGTACGTTCCTGACAGTCATCGGAGCGGGATACCGCAACCCCATCGATACCGGCAGTCAGCCGCGAAGCCTGATGCCCCGTATTATGAAAGTCCTTGACGGTGATGACAATGTCGATACGCTGGTGCTGCTTACCGGCGCAAAGTGGGGTATGGTACAGACGCCGAAAATAGACATCGATACAATGGCGGAAATAAAGAACATATCTGCCAAACCGGTAATGGCCATTGTTGCATACTCGACACCGGAAGAAATGCAGGGTTCGATGGATGCGATGAAGCTGTTCCAGGAGAAAGGTGTTCCGGCGTTTCCATCAATCGAGCGGGGTGCCAGAGCATTGAAAAATGCCTTCGATTACCATCATTACCGGGATACGATTTAGGGCGCTTCAGCAGTTTTTTCGGCATGACGCTGTTCCCAATCGGAACGGGGGTATTCCATGAGGATAAAGTCATACCCGCCCCGGCTGAGTTCACCGTATTTCCGAAATCCGCATTTACCGAAACATGCCTGAGCCCGGTCATTCCAGTTCAGCGTCTTCAGGTAGATACGCTTCAGTTCAGTGGTTGTAAAGATGAAATTGACGAGGGCGTTGACAGCGTCAAATCCATACCCGTTATTCCAGTAATCGCGGTCGCCTATCATGATGCCCAGCTCGGTATCACCCTTCGTTTCGTCGTAGTTGTAATAGGAGCAGTTACCGATGTGTTTCCCCTTCAAGGTATCAATGGCAAACCGTCTTCCGTTGGAGTAATAGTAGAGGAATTCATTGGTATATTCTTCCAGATAATCAGTGTAGGACATTTTTAACGGGGGAGCGGCGTCGAGGCGGGAAAGTTCAGGGTCGATTTCCCATGCATAGTCTTCCCATGCGTCATCGGTCCTTTTATCCCTCAGTATTACTTTTTCGCCCCGTATCATAAAGTCGTTACTCATCCTTCCATTCATGGAAAAGGGTTTCATCGAAGGCGTGAATAAACCCTAACGCGTCTTCAGCAGCCTCACGCACGGCATCATTACTGCTTTTCAGACACAATTGAATGTATTCCTGCGCCGGGGGAGAGCCGATTTTTCCCAGCGCCTGTATTGCAGCACAACGGACTTCAATATCTTCATCATTTTCAGCCAGTGTTACCAGTGCGGGGACGGCTTCCGGGCTTTCGAGTTCTCCGCAAGCTCCGGCAGCTTCAAATCTGACGGCTGCATCATCGTTCTCCAGTACCTGAATGAGGATGGGGAGCCACGAAGAGTCAAAACTTTTTCCCATTGCGAAGAGAGCACTTATCTTCAAATCGGGATTGCTGCTGTAATACGCATTGTTGATAGCATCATGTACATCGGGCAGGCTTATCGAGGCTGCCGATTCGAGAACACGTTTCGTCACATCGGTCGCGTTATCCCTGTTATCGATTGCGCTCAGCAGTGTGTCGATTACTTTTTCAGCGCTTTCGGGGTGAATTTGTTTGAGTTCGGCCATAACGGCAAATTTTCCGAGAGCGGTGGCTGCGGCTGCCTGAACTTTGGCGGATTCGTCATTTTCGAGAATATCAATCAACGGATCGATGAGCGACGTCTCTTCATTTTCCCAGAGGCCTTCGACGGCGCCATACCGGACATCTTCGTG
>CAYSQK010000171.1:0-4443 GCA_964433075.1 uncultured Dehalococcoidales bacterium | reverse complement strand
CACCACCCTATCCTACACTCTTTCCCTACACGACGCTCTTCCGATCTTGCCGCTTAATTCATTCGCCGAAACAAGAGCGACGTTTTCAGTTCCTCTCCTGGTAATAATGACCGGCTCGCGGGTCGATATAACTTCATCACACAAGGCACGAAAATTTTGTCTGGCATTACTGTACGTTGTTTCTGTAACCATATTGTCTTACCGCCGATACTATATATTGTACAGTATTACTGTACAATCCATTGATTGTCGTGTCAAGCTTCAAGGGAAGGATAGTGATAATGGGGTCTGACGAACAATACGACTTGACCAAACACAAGTTACATCAGGATTTTGACGGGCGCATAGACCCCGGTTTCGGGGTCGAGGGTGTAGATACCGAGAAATGTGCCGGAGGAGGTATATACCCGGCGGCGGGGGTCGGAGGGATGGCGGTGCGGAATGTCTGTAACAGGTTCGTGAAGGATAGTGACGTCATCTTCGTTTAATAAACGACCGTTCTTTATTGGTATCATCAGGTCATCAGGCACGGTAACGGCTTCAAGGTGTTTGAGAACAACATCAGACGGATAAAGATATTTCTGCCAGTCCCCATCCTGAGCGGCCTGTTTGAAATCGGCGAGTTCAACCGCTTCGCCAATTCCGAAAGGCCCATAGGCAGTCCGGGCGAGGTTTTTCATGTAGGCGCCGCAGCCGAATTCCCGGCCGATATCGTGGGCAAGGGAGCGGATGTAGGTGCCGCGGCCGCATTCGACATCGAGGGTAAAGCACGGCGGGGTGATATCGATTATCGTTATCCGGTAAATACTGACCAGCCGCTCTTTGATTTCGACCTCCTGCCCGGCACGGGCGAATTTGTAGAGGGGCCGCCCCTGTATTTTCAGGGCGCTGTAGACGGGCGGTTTCTGGAGGATTTCACCGGTAAAGCGGGACAGCGCCGATTCAAGTTCGGGCTGGTGTATCAGTGGGGGAGTGCATTCCGAGGTGGTTTCACCTTCAGAGTCATAGGTATCAGTGGTCCGTCCGAGTTCGATTTCCACCCGGTAGGTCTTGGGGTATTCCATGAGATATTCGGAAACACGGGCTGCCCGCCCGAGGCAGACCGGCAAAATACCCGAAGCTGCGGGGTCGAGCGTACCGGCATGTCCGACTTTTTTTATGCCGGTAACGCGCCGTACCAGTGAGACGACGCTGAAAGAGGTCGGCCCTTTCGGCTTACCAATGTTCAGGATACCGTTCATAATCCGTCCGGAGGTCACCGGGCTTACCAGTCCCGTACCCGGCGTATCCTTGCGAGGACTTCCTCAATCTGTTCTTTCGGAAGGAAGATGGTCGCCCGGCAGTACCCCCGGCCGTTTTTCCCGAAGTAGACACCCGGCATGAAGGCGACATGAGCTTTATCGATGAGCTTATGGAGGACGAAATCTTCATCGTCGAACCCTTCCGGCACTTTAATCCACAGGTAGGGAGTGGCTTTCGGGATTTCGACCTTGAAACCGAGTTCGTTCAACCCTTTGGCGAAGATATCCCTTCGTTCTTTGAGGGTGTCTTTGTACGCCTGAATTTCCGCCTGAACGGCAGGGCTGGTGAGAGCTTCGACGCCGGCTTTCTGTTTGAACCATTCGATTCCCTGAACGTACTGACTGGAGAGTTTGAGCCAGCGTTTGATATTGTCTTCGCTGCTGACGACCCAGCCGAGTCCCATGCCGACAAAGTTATAGTGTTTGGAGAAGGAGACAATTTCGTACCCGTAATCCATGAGCCCGGGAATCTGTGTAATCGAAACCGGTTTCACGGCGTTGTCGAAAGTATAGTCTTTATAGGCTTTATCGAAGATGCCAACGACTCCTTTCTGCTTTGCCTGTTGAGCCAGTTTGACATAATAATCTTCCCCGGCGACTGCACCGGTAGGATTATTGGGGTCGCAGAAGTAGAAGGCGACGGTATCATCGGTGAAGTTGAACTCAGGGAGCCAGCCGGTTTCAGCAGAGGTTTTGACTCGTTCGATGCCGTGACCGGAGAGAATGGTGGCGGCTTCGTAGGCAGGGTAGACCGGGTCAGGAATCTGAATCGTACCGGGAGCGAAGAGACGGGTGAGGTTATGGAGAACTTCTTTCGTCCAGCCGGTGACGGTGATATTTTCCGGTTTGAGGGTAACGCCGTGTCTGGTTTTGTAGTGACCGATGATGGCATCGGTGAGTTCGGTGATGCCGCGTTCGGGGTGAACATCGACCGGATACCCGAAGGTGGAATTTTTTTCGAGAACGAATCCAGCCATGGCTTTTTTGACGGATTCGGGAGCTTCGAAATCGGGGATGCCGATTCGGGCGTTTATGACATTAATGCCGTCTCTCTGAGCGACTTCGCGGGAGATACGGCCGACTTTCATGAAGGGATAATCAGGAATGGCATCAATAACCGGTGAAAATTTCATTTTTATACTCCAGGGTAATTTTTTACCAATGATTTTTATTGTAGCATGGATATTCGATTTGGATGTAATGGATTATCGAAATTGGTATTTGCACAGAATGATTGATATAGACACGTTTGACATTAAGAATGATAATGAATAATATTGAATACAGGAGAATATAAATGCTAAAGACAATTACAGTCAGAGTGGATGAAACCACTTACGAAAAAATTAAAGAGGCTGCTGACTCAGAGCGCAGGACGATATCCAATTTCATCGAAAACGCGACGCTGTCTTACGTTGAAAACAGTTCATTCGTCAGTAACGAGGAGATGAAAGAGATTCTCGGGAACAGCGAATTAATGGGCAGTTTAAAACAAGCGATAGAAGATATAAGGGAAGGAAATTACCGAGTTGTCGAGTAATTTCCGTATTGCCGAAACCGCGACGTTTCAGACAAAAATAATATCGGTACGATACCGGCGTACCTACGAGAAAATAAGGGAAACTATATATCCGGTATTACGCAACAATCCTTTTTACGGGCCGAACATCAAAAAGTTAAAAGGTGAATTTTCAGCTTTATACCGGTACCGAATCGGCGATTACCGGCTGTTCTATGCAATCGATAAAGAGAAGGTGATCGTTTTTGTTATCGACATCGTGCACAGGAAAGATGCGTACCGGTGAATGCGTAACTCGTAGTCAGCCCAAGTAGTTGGGAGTAAACGGGTTGTTACGGATTGATTTCATTGCGGCTGACTTCGTCGATGAGTCTCAGGAGGCGGTCGCCGCGCTCGATAGAGTCATCCCATTGAAAGGTGAGTTCAGGGGTACGCCGCATTTTAAGGTTTTTTGCGAGGCGGGTCCTGAAAAAACCGGCAGCCGATGAGAGGGCGGCAAGTACCTCTTTCCTGTCCGTTTCTTCGGTCATGCTGCTGACGAAAATTTTCGCGTACTTGAGGTCAGGGGTTACTTCGACCTCGGTGACGGCAATAAAGTTACCGAGCCGCGGGTCTTTTACCTGAAGTTGCAGAAGCTCGCTGAGTTCCTGACGGATAAGGCTGTTAAGCCGTTCGATACGATGTGCCACGGATTATTCTATTTCACCTCTTCGATTCTGAAGAATTCAAGGATATCTCCGACTTCGAAAGCGGTGAAATCTTTAAGGCTGACGCCGCATTCATATCCGGACGCAACTTCCCGAACGTCATCTTTAAATCGTTTCAGACCGGCAACAGCCGTCGTGGTAACGATTTCGCCCTTCCGCTTGACGCGGACAGAGTCATTGCGGCTGATTTTACCGTCGATGACGTAACATCCGGCAATCTGGTCTTTTTTGGCTCCGAAGACAGCTCTGATTTCAGCCTGTCCGCCAACCACTTCGACCTTCTGGGGTTCAAGCATACCTTTGAGGGCTTTGCTGACATCGTCCTGGAGGTTGTAAATAATATCGTAAAACCGGATATTGACCTTTTCGATTTCGGCTAACCGCTGGGCTCCGGGTTCGGCGGCGGTGTTGAAGCCGACGATAATACCCAAGGAGGCGTGAGCGAGCATGACATCACTTTCCGTGATATGACCGCTGCCGCTGTGAATAACCCTGACCTTTACTTCTTCGGTGCCGAGTTGTTCGAGCGATTTCTTGATTGGTTCGATGCTGCCCTGGACATCAGTTTTCAGTACAACGGCGAGTTCCTTGATATGGCCGGCGCTGACCTGTTCGTAGAGGTTGCTGAGGCTGACCGATTCTGCCGAAGAATCGCGGCGGGTGGCATTCATCTGTTTTTCCACCCGATCTCGGGCGACCTTTTCACTGGCAACGACGGTCAGGGAATCGCCCGCCTGAGGGACGGCACTGAGGCCGAGAATCTCTACGGGGACGGCGGGCCCGGCTTTTTTCACCGGTTTGCCGGTGTCACTGAACATGGCTTTGACCTTACCGTAGCTGTTGCCGACAACGACGACATCGCCCAGTTTCAGGGTTCCGTCATGTACCAGAACGGTGGTGACGGCGCCTCTCGATT
>CAYSQK010000170.1:0-4456 GCA_964433075.1 uncultured Dehalococcoidales bacterium | reverse complement strand
CATACGAGATAATGAGCGGTGACTGGAGTTCAGACGTGTGCTCTTCCGATCCTCACCGAACACAAGGACCACCTCATTGCCGTTGCCGACACGTTGATTGAGAAAGAAACGCTTGAAGGCGATGAACTCGACGAATTATTCGAGTCGCTGGTGGGGAAGAGCACCAAGAATATTACGGAAAAAACCGAAGCCTGGCGGGAATCACCGGCAGAAGAAAAAGCCGCGCCGAAACGAAGAGTGAAAAAAGCGCCGATTATTCCGGATTCGCTGCAAACCCCGCCACCCATTCCTGATGCGCCGTAAACGAGGAATCTTTTGATAAAAATCACCGAAGACATACTGAATCCCGAAACGGTTGTGAACGAAGTGAGAAACACCGCCGCCGGTTGTGTTATCTCCTATGTCGGTCTCATACGGGACAACTCTCACGATAAATCGGTTGTTTCGGTCGAGTACACCGACCCGGCCGGAAAAGCTGTCGACGGGTTGATGTCAATCGTCGAGGAAGTCAGAAAATCATTCCCGATTATCGATATGGCGTTCCATCACCGCATCGGGCTCCTCAAACCGGGCGATATCAACATCGTTATCGCCATCGCTTCCGGCCACCGGGGAGAAGCCTTCGATGCCTGCCGGAGAGCCGTCGACCTGTTCAAGGAAAAACTGCCGACAAACAAGGTGGAAACCTATACCGACGGAGCAACCCTCAACGCGGCGGATTAAACTCCAACTGTTTACCCCGACACTGAGAAAAAGTTACCGGTTCCGGCGCATGACGTAATTCGTCATTTCTTCAAGGCAGTCGCGGCTTTGCACCGGCGGGAGAGGCTGAAGGGCTTTGCTCGCCTTTTCGCAGTATTGCCGGGCGACATCGTAGCATTCCTGAACAATCGTCGAATTCTTGATGATATCGACCGCTTTGTCTATCTCTGACTGTCCGCCCCTGTTTTCAAACAGTTTTTTCACGGGATTATCACCGGGATACTTCTCCAGAATCATGAAAGAAGGAAGGGTAAGAGTACCCTGTTTCAAATCGGACCCGACCGGTTTACCGAGCTGCTCTTCGGTGCCGACGAAGTCGAGGATATCATCGACTATCTGGAACCCGATGCCGAGATTGAAGGCGAAGTCCATGAGGGCGCGAATACTGTTTTCCGGTGCCCCGCTCAGGACCGCACCGGCTTCAGTCGACATCAGGAACAGGGCGGCTGTTTTTCGTGAAATTCTTTCGTAATAGTCGTCCCGCGTCTGGTTTAGGTTATACGAGTTGTGCGCCTGGTTTATCTCGCCGTGAGATATCGTTTCGAGGGTTGAGGAAAATTTTCGGACAACCCTCAGGTTTCCCGTATCGGCAATCATCTGGCCGGCGACAGCAAAAAGGTAATCGCCGAGGAGGACTGCCTGCTCTTCTCCCCACAGTTTATAGACCGTGGTTCGGCCCCGCCTCGTGTCCGAATGGTCAATGGCATCATCGTGGACGAGGGTGGCGATATGCATGACCTCGATTCCCGACGCCGTCCCGACAATCAGGTCGACGTTCTTCTCGTAGTCGAAAAACGTTCCCGAAAGAAAGGTCAGTGCCGGACGCAGCATCTTGCCGGTACTGGTAAGACTGTAGTTGACCAGTTCGGCAAGGTGAGGAAAATTCACCTCTCCGAGCGATTTCAGTTTTTGTTCGACCTTGACCAGTTCGCGGCTGACCGGGGCATAAATATCGGTTAATTCCACGGTACCCCCTTTTCGACATACATCGATAGTGCAAATCTTACTCTACCGGCTTGCCGAGTCTTTCCCGTTCCTGTTCGGCAATTTCCGGGTCAAGTTTGACGAATAACGGTTCCGGTTTTTTCAGCGTCTGTCCGGGCAACGGCATATCCGTCTGCAACCCGCCGGTTTCTACCCTGCCTTCATAACCGAGAAATTCATGTACTTTCTGCGAACTGAAGGGCAGGAACGGATACAGCACCGTTTTCAGGCGGGAGATGACGCCGATAACGACACAGAGACTGAGGGCCGCCCTCGGACGGTTTTGCTTGATAACTTTCCAGGGTTCTTTTTCGTCGAGATACCGGTTCGCTTCATGAGCCAGTCCCATTGCCGCAGCAATCGCCTGCTTGAACCGGCAGCGGGCCAGCAGTCCGGTGTCTCCCATCACCTCTTCGAAAACCGTCATGGAGGCAGCCAGCAGTTCTTTATCCCGTTCATCCAGAGGCAGTTCCCCGTTCGCGGCGCCCATTTCATCCGGTGATGGGACGCACCCGTTAAAATTCTTGAAGGTAAAGGTCAGCACCCGGTTAACGAGGTTTCCCCAGGTAGCGACGAGTTCGTCGTTATTCCGCCGGACAAATTCTTCCCACGAGAAATCGCTGTCGCTCGATTCGGGCATGTTAATCGAAAGGACATACCGCAGCGGGTCAGGGTCGAACCGTTTCAGATAATCATTGACCCAGATAGCCCAGTTACGGCTTTTCGAACCTTTCCGGCTCTCGATGGTCAGGTACTGGTTTGCCGGAACATCGTACGGCAGGTTCAGCTCCCCATATCCCATCAGCATGGCCGGCCAGTTCATGGTATGAAAGACAATGTTGTCCTTACCGATAAAGTAGTAAGGCAGGGCATCCCCTTCCCAGAATTGCCGCCACTTTTCGGGGTCGCCCTGCATCTGAGCCCACTCCTTGCTGGCGGAGAGGTAACCGATGATGTTCTCGAACCAGACATAGAATCGTTTGGTTTCGAACCCCTCGACCGGTACCGCAACACCCCATTCGATATCGCGGGTAATAGCCCGGTCGTTCAGTCCCTCATTCAAAAATCCGAGGGTGAAATTTTTGACATTGGTGCGCCATTCCGTTTGTGACCCGACCCATTCCTTCAACCGTTCTTCGAAGGCGCTCAGTTTCAGAAAAAAGTGTTCGGTCTCACGGAACTCCGGCGGCGTCCCGCAGTGGCGGCATCGCGGCGAAACAAGTTCAGCGGCGCTGAGCGGCTTTCCGCATGTATCGCACTGGTCGCCCCGGGCTCCGGTATCACCGCAGTGAGGACACGTCCCTTCGACGTACCGGTCAGGCAGAAACCTGGTACATTTCGGGCAGTACGGCTGCGATGTGCTGGCTTTGGAAATATAACCGTTTTTCATCAGGGTAAAAAACATGTCATGGGTTACCGACGCATGATTGGCAGTACCGGTCGTCGTGTAGAGGTCCCATGAAATACCAAGCCCTTTCCATGACTCGTTGAATTCGGCATGGTAGCGGGCGGCGATTTCCGCGGGAGTTTTCCCTTCCTGTTCCGCCTTGATGGTAATCGGTGTCCCGTGCTGGTCCGAACCGGATACCATCAGCACGTCGTTACCGGCCATCCGGTGATACCGGGCGAAAATATCCGCCGGCAGATAGGCTCCGGCAACATGCCCCAGATGGAGCAGACCGTTCGCGTACGGCCAGGCAACACCGATAAATATTTTTTTGCTCATCTGTTCATACCCTGTTTGTACGTATTTTTAAAATTCGGAATCGGGGAAGAAGGTAAGAACCCGCTCGTCCTTCTCTTCCTTATAGGCAGCGAATCCTTTCTTGATGGCGCATTCGACGCAGTAGTACGCAATGGTACCACCTTCTTCAACTTCTTCGCCGTCTGCTTCATCGGTTGCCAGATACCGCTCGCCGTGCGGGACAGTCGTTCCGCATTCCTTGCACTGTATATCACCTAACGAAATATTCCCTCTTCGCATTATGCTGCACCCTCCTGAATCATTATACTGTATATTCAGCCCTGTTTAAGCCAGGCTTTGTATAGCGCTTTCCGTGTAAGTCCGGTCTCATCCGCCGTTTGGGCAATGGCGTCCTTCGCCGTTAACCCGGCCCGTTTCAATTCTGCAAGCATGGCTTCGGCATTCACCGCCGTATCCGGTTCGGCGGTTTCCCTGAATCCTTCGACGACGAGGGTAAACTCCCCTCTCGGTTCCTGAAAATACTCTATCGCCGTCCGTATCGTCCCCCGGTAGGTTTCCTCGTGAATCTTGGTAAGCTCCCGGCACACGGCAATCCGCCGGTCTCCCAGGATTTCTCCGAGTTCGGTCAGCGTTCCGACGAGGCGGCGGGGTGATTCGAGCACTATCAGCGTTCCTTCATTCCTGCCGGCTGCCGTCAGCACTTTCCTTCTCGCTCCGGCTTTCCTCGGCAGAAATCCGAGGAAAGTAAACCGGTCAGTTGCCAGACCGGAGACGCTCAAGGCCGAAACGACGGACGAAGCCCCCGGCACGGCGATAACCGGTATCTTCCGTTCACCGGCAGCCACCACCAGTTCGTACCCCGGATCGGAAATACCGGGTGTTCCAGCCTCGGAAACGAGGGCAACATCTCCCGATTCGAGACACCCCAGAATATGGTCCAGTTTCGTCAGTTTATTGTGCTCGTAATAGCTGGTCATGGGCGTCCTGATATCGTAATGGGTCAGG
>CAYSQK010000169.1:0-4475 GCA_964433075.1 uncultured Dehalococcoidales bacterium | reverse complement strand
TTCGGTGAAGTACCGGTACAAAAACCGGAGGGTATTCCGGGCATTTTCGGTTTCGGGCAGCGAGTCGTTGGGGATATAGACGTTTTCGAAGAGAAATTCACGGAGAGTGTTGGTGGCTTCTTTTACCGTGCCGCTCATGTTGATGGAGACGTCTCCCTGCACCTTACCGCTGACCGGCCAGGACTGCTCGATGATATCGAGCACCATAGTATTGATTCTCTCCCGGTTGGAGTTTCCGAGAACGCGGACGGAGACCGCCGGAATATCTTTTTCGGCGACGATACCGGCACGCATGGCATCTTCGATATCGTGGTTGAGGTAGGCAATAAAGTCCGCGACCCGCAGGACTTCTCCTTCGAAGCTGCCCATTTTCCCCCAGCCTTCGAGTATCTTCGAGGTCGATTTCGAATGATTGAGAATACCGTCGCGGACTTCAGCGGTACAGTTGAGCCCTTCGCCGTCGTTTTCAAGGACATCGATAACCCGCAGGCTGTGGACATTGTGGCGGAAGCCTTTCGGGAAGAGCTCGTCGAGGATGTCTTCGCCGACGTGGCCGAAGGGCGTGTGCCCGAGGTCATGTCCGAGCGCCATGGCTTCGGTACAATCTTCGTTGAGGCTTAGCGAGCGGGCAATAGTACGGGCAATCTGGGACACTTCGAGGGTATGGGTGAGGCGGGTGACATAGTGGTCGCCGCGGGGGGCGATGAACACCTGGGTTTTATGTTTCAAACGCCGGAAGGCTTTCGAATGGATAATCCGGTCGCGGTCGCGCTGAAAAGCGGTACGAATCGGGTCGGGCGGTTCAGGGATTTTCCGGCCCTTCGTTTCGGCGCTTTTTACGGCATAGGGAGAGAGAGATTGCTCTCTCTCCTCGATGCTTTCGCGTATGTTGAGTTTTTCTATCATGATACGTTCGGGACTATTATAGCCGAAGCCGATAGATTATGTAATCCCCAGTTTTTTCTCGACGGCGGCGATGATTTCCCGGGTCGTGTCTATCATATCGGGACTGACCGAGACCGAGGTAATGCCCCATTCGACGAGTTTTTCGGTAAGGTCGGGGTAGAACGAGGGCGCCTGGCCGCATATCGAGCAGGTCACGCCCATCTGCTTCGTGACTTTGACGATTCGTTCGAGGGACATCATGACGGCTTCGTCACGCTCGTTAAAGGTATCGACCAGTTTCGAGGAATCGCGGTCGACGCCGAGGGTAAGCTGGGTGAGGTCGTTCGAGCCGATAGAAACGCCGTCAACCCCGGTTTCAAGGAATTTTTCGAGGAGGATGACGTTCGATGGAATTTCAGCCATCATCCAAATCTTGAAATCATCCGACTGCTGCAAGCCTTCGGTATGGATAATATCAATTGTCCTTTTCAGTTCATCGACCGTCCGGACGAAGGGAATCATGACCCAGAGATTGTTGTACGTCTGTCTGACCCGCTTGATGGCTTCGAGTTCAAGTTTGAAGGTGGCGACATCGGTGATGTACCGCGAAGCGCCGCGGTAGCCAATCATGGGATTCTCTTCGACATCTTCATATTTTTCACCGCCTTTGAGGGCGCGGTATTCATTCGATTTCAAGTCATTCGTCCGGTAAACCACCCGGCGTGGATGGAAGGCTCTGGCGAAGATAGTGAGGTTTTCCGCCAGTTTATCGACAAATTCACCTCCCCGACCCTGGTCAATCATGGAGCCGGGATGCTCGCCAATCCGGGCAATCATGAATTCGGCGCGGAGAAGGCCGATGCCGTCGACATCTTTCGAGGCGACCTGGTCCGCCAAATCAGGCTGGGCAAGGTTGACCAGCAGTTTGGTTTTCGTTTCTATCCGGCCTTCATGTGTTTTCTTTACTTCCGAGGCAACCTTGATGACACCGTTATATACCCGGCCGTGCGAGCCGTCGACGGTAATCTTCTGCCCGTCCTTGAGGAGAAGCGTTGCCTCGCCGGCACCGACAACGCAGGGGATGCCGAGCTCGCGGCTGACAATGGCGGCGTGGGCAGTCCTGCCGCCGCGCTCGGTAACGATGGCGGCCGCCCGCTTCATGGCGGGAACGAAATCAGGGGTGGTCATTTCGGCAACGAGAACATCACCTTCCATGACCCGGTCGATTTCCGAGGCATCTTTTATCAGTTTGACCGGACCGGAGGCAACACCGGGGCTGGCCGGCGACCCGCTGAGGAGTACCGGTTCATCTATTTCGTCGGCCGTGACGACATGGTCCTGCATGGTGGTGACCGGCCGCGTCTGAACGATGTAGATTCTTCCCTGTTCCCTGGCCCATTCGACATCCTGAGGGAACTGATAGTGGTCTTCAAGCCGTTTCCCGATGGCAGCTATTCGGGCAATATCATCATCGGTTATCTTCTGAGCTTCCTGTTCCGCCGGAGTGAGGACAACCTTGACGTTATCAGCGCTGTCCGGCTGCTTGACCAGCTTCCATTCCTGCTTCTTGATTTCTTTCTTAAGAATGGTCAAATCTGCTTTATTGACCGCATAGTGGTCAGGGGTCACGTCACCGGAAACAATCATTTCACCGAGACCGATGACGGCTTCAATAACAATAACGTCGCGATTCCCGTTCATGGGGTCGACAGTAAACATGACACCGGAGGCTTCCGACTGAACCATGTGCTGCACAGGAACAGCGATACCGACCTTGAAATGCTCGAATCCCTGTTCATGCCGGTAGAAGATAGCCCGGGCACCGAAGAGGGACGCCCAGCAGTCACGGACGGCATTGACGACATTTTTGTCGCCGAGGATATTGAGGAAGGTTGCCTGCTGACCGGCGAAAGAGGCTTCGGGGAGGTCTTCGGCAGTGGCGGACGACCGCACCGCCACGAGGCCGCGCCCCATCTCTTTGTAGGCTTTTTCGATTTCATCCGCAATTACCGCAGGGATGTCAGCCGTCCTGATTATCTCCTGAATTTCATCGGCAACTTTCTGAAGCCGGAGGCTGTTATGAATATCAAGCCCTTCGAGCTTGTCTGCAATAACACCGTCGATTCCGGCGTTTTCGATAAAGTAAAAGTAGGCATCGGCGGTAACGATGAAGCCCTGCGGCACCGGAATACCGGCCCCGGTCATTTCACCGAGATTGGCGCCCTTACCGCCGACGAGAGGAATATCATTTTTCGTTACATCTTTGAACCAGACAACCGCTTTTCCGAGTTCGCGCATTCTTTTGTTCCTTCCTGACCGTGAATTACACGCATGTCCGCCGAATCAAACCGGCCGGTACCGGATACAGGTATTTGGTATTAGGTAATACAGCCAATGCGACGGGCTTTTTCATTATATACTTCAGGTCGATACTGTTCAAATGAAACCGGCCTGTTTCCCGTCGTCTGAGGAGGCATATGGGTAAAAGAGGGAGAAAAATCGTGCTTGACGCTGCGGTCAGGTGAGACCTATAATGCAATACAGAGGAACATTGTGAAGATAAAATCGTCAACAGACCCGGTCCATAGACGCACAAACAAACCTGCCGCCATCCAAAGGGTAACGCAGGAGGGCTGTCCATTGGGATAGCTCACCGGCTCGAGGTATTTCGATACCCCGCACCCTGACGGATGCGGGGTTTTTGTTTGTCTCCGGGATTTGCCGACACCAGGGATACGGACATGATTGTATTCGATGAACATACCTTGAGGGAACTTATTGAATCGAAGCAGTATAAAGTGCTGCGCGAGAAGCTGATGGCTTCCCCGCCGGCGGATATCGCCGACCTTCTCATCAACGAACCGCTCGAAAACGCCCTGATTGCCTTCCGCCTGCTCCCGAAAGACCTGGCGGTCGATGTATTCGACCGTCTCGACGGTACCCAGCAGAACCGGATGCTCGAATCCTTCAGCGATTTAACGTCCCGGCAATTCCTCGAAGCAATGCCGGCTGATGACCGCGTCGAACTCCTCGATGAGGTACCGGCAAAGGTGGCAAGCAAGCTGCTCGAAAGTCTCTCACACGACCAGCGGCAGGTGACACTGAAGCTGCTCGGCTACGAAGAGGACACCGCCGGACGTGAAATGAACCCGAGCTACGTCGACCTTCACAGCGACATGACGGTATCACAGGCGCTCGAACGGGTAAGGAAACGAGCTATCCACAGCGAAACAATTTACGTATGCTACGTGATTGACCGGCAGCGCCGGCTGCTCGGCACGGTATCGCTGAAGGACCTCGTCCTGGCAGAGCCGGAAGCAACCGTAGAAGCAATCATGACACCGAACCCGATTTTCGTTTTTACCGCGACCGACCGGGAAGAAACGGCCGAGAAGCTTCAGGAGAACGACCTTCTGGCGATACCGGTGGTCGACAGGGAACAGCGGCTGGTGGGCATCATCACCTACGATGACGTAGCCGACATCGTCGAAGAAGAAACAACCGAAGACGTATACCGGTTCGGCGCCGTTGCCGGTACGGAGCGCAGCTACTTCACATCGAGAATCTTCAATGTCATCAAGAGCCGGGTC
>CAYSQK010000168.1:0-4480 GCA_964433075.1 uncultured Dehalococcoidales bacterium | reverse complement strand
CACCGAGAACTCCACCCTATCCTACACTCTTTCCCTACACGACGCTCTCCGATCTCCCCAGCATACCCAGGAATATTCCGGCCGCCGTCGCTGTACCGATAACACCGGCAATATTCGGCCCCATGGCATGCATGAGGAGGAAATTGCGGGGGTTGGCCTGCTGACCCATTCTCTGAACAACTCTGGCCGCCATCGGAACAGCCGATACACCCGCCGCCCCGATCATCGGATTGATTTTTTCCTTGCTGAAAAGGTTCATGATTTTTGCCAGAATAATACCGAAAGCGGTCGAGGCTGCGAATCCCAGCACGCCGAGACCGAAAACAATCAGGCTTTCGACCGTCAGGAATACCTCGGCGCTCATGAAGCAGCCGACGCACACCCCGAGGAGAATCGTGAGTATATTCATAAAACCGTTGGCCGCCGTCGTAGCGAGACGCTCCGTCACGCCGCAGGTAAGCAGCAAATTACCCAGCATCAGCATGCCGATAAGCGGCGCTGATTTCGGTACGAGCAGGATAATAATAACCGAAGCAATAACCGGGAAAAAGATTTTTTCCTTTTTCGAAACAGGCCGGAGCTGCGGTTTCATGTAGATGGCTCGTTCCTTTTTCGTGGTGAGCAGCTTGATGATGGGAGGCTGGATAATCGGTACCAGCGCCATGTAGGTATAGGCGGCAACGGCGGTTGCCCCGATAAAGTGAGGTGCCAGCTTGTTCGTTAGATAAATGGTGGTCGGCCCGTCCGCCCCGGCAATGATGCCGATGGAGCAGGCTTCCCTGATACCGATGCTGACAACATCCGGGAATGCGGCGCCGATGAGCAGAGCGGCAAAGAGGGCGAAGTAAACCCCGAACTGGGCTCCCGCCCCGAGAATCAGCGTTTTCGGGTTGGCAATCACCGGACCGAAATCGGTCATCGCTCCAAGCCCCAGGAATATGAGGACCGGTATCAGTTCCCATGACAGCCCGTACTTGAACAGCTTCGCCATGATGCCGATAGGTTCGCCGTCTTCGACGAACCGGTCGACAATCTGTCCGTTCACCATCGTCTCCATCAGCCCGCCGAGCGGCAGATTGACGAGGATAACGCCGAAACCGATAGGGACAAGGAGAAGAGGCTCCATTTTCCTGGCAATACCCAGATATAACAGGGCACATCCGATGATAATCATGACGATGGAACCCCAGGTTAACCCTGCAAAACCGGTTTCAAAAAGACCGAACACGCTTCTTCTCCTGCAATACGAGTCCTGCTAGTATTCTATGACGGCAATCGGTTTGCCGGTTTCGACGACTTCACCGGCGGACACACTGATTTCCGTAACCTTGCCCTTGACGGGAGAAAGAATCGGATTCTCCATTTTCATCGATTCGATGTAACAGATGACGTCAGATTCCTGAACCTCGTCACCGACCTTCACTTCCACACTGATAATCTTACCGGTAATCGGTACTTCGATAATTTCCTGTGCCAATGTTATACTCCTTTTTTGTCTTTTCCGGCTTCGGCTTCCCTGCCGGAATCAAGTTTTTTAAATATCACACCCGTCAGCCATATGGCTGACGCCAGGACAATAAGAACACCGAACACGAGTCCGAACCCGATGCCGCCGACTTTTCCTGCGAGTGCCCAGTCAATATTCATGTTTCTTCAGCCCTCCCGGGATAAAAAAAGGCGGGCAGCAATTTTTGTAAATTGTTCCCGCCCTGATAGCAGTATACACTATACAGCATCATCGAGGTATCAGCAATTATGCTGCTGCATCACCCATTAATGCTTCGACGGCTCCCGTATGAGCCACGATTTCTCCATCCTCCACATCCACAATTACCGTATCACCGGTGCGGAACTGTCCGCGAAGCAAACTGTCGGACAGCTTATCTTCAACCATATCCTGAATAACCCGGCGAAGCGGCCTTGCCCCGAACGCCTCATCATAGCCTTTTTCACCGAGGAAGTCCTTCGCAGTCTCCGTTACCTCCATCGTGATTCCTTTTTCCTTCAACTGATGGATGACGGATTTCAGCATGAGGTCGACAATATTCCTGATATTCTCTTTAGTAAGAGAATGGAAGACCATGACGCTGTCGATACGATTCAGGAATTCCGGACGGAACACCTTCTTGAGTTCTTCAAGAAGCTTGTCCTTCATTTTTTCGTATTCGCGCTCCTGTACCTTTTCCTCACTTGCCCGTGAGGCAAACCCGATGGCGCTGCTCTTTCTGATGGTCTCTGCACCGATATTGCTTGTCATGATGATGATACAGTTTCGGAAATCGACCCTGCGGCCTTTCGCATCGGTCAGATGACCGTCATCGAAAATCTGCAGCAATATATTGAAAACATCCGGATGAGCTTTTTCAATCTCATCGAGGAGAATACATGAGTAAGACTTTCGCCGGACCGCTTCGGTCAACTGCCCGCCCTCGTCGTAACCGACATAACCCGGAGGCGCACCGACCAGTCTCGATACCGTGTGTCTCTCCTGGTATTCGGACATGTCCAGACGAATCATCGCGTCCTCGCTGCCGAACATGAATTCAGCGAGCGCTTTGGCCAGTTCCGTTTTGCCGACGCCGGTAGGTCCAAGGAAAATGAAGTTTCCTATCGGGTGGCGCGGGTCTTTCAACCCGGCACGGGCACGACGCACCGCTTTCGAGATGGTATCGATTGCTTCATCCTGCCCGATAACACGCTCGTGTAACGCCTCTTCCATATGGAGGAGCCGCTGCGTCTCGTGCTCGGTCAATTGTACCGCCGGAACACCTGTCCACATACTGATAACCTGGGCAATATCTTCTTCGGATACTTCCGGCTTCGTTAGGTCAAGCCCCTGCTGCCATTGTTCCTTTCGCTGCTTCAGGTCTTCTTCGGCATTGATTTCTTTCTGCCGGAGTTCCGCGGCTGCATCATAGGACTGGTTGGCAAGCGCTTCTTCTTTTTCCTTTTTCACCTGTTCGAGTTCACGCATTTTTTCTTTGAGCTCATCAGGCATGACACGGTAACCGATTCGTACCCTGGAAGACGCTTCATCGATAACATCGATTGCTTTGTCCGGCAGGAAACGGTCGGTGATATATCTGGCCGAAAGGCGTGAAGCCATTTCGATAGCTTTATCACTGATAGTCAGTTTGTGATGTTCTTCGTAACGCTCTTTAACGCCCCGGAGAATATCGATAGTCTGTTCGACTGATGGTTCTTCGACGAGTACCGGCTGGAATCGCCTCTCGAGAGCCGGGTCGCGTTCGATGTGCTTCCGGTAATCATCGAGAGTGGTAGCACCGATACATTGAAGCTCTCCCCGTGCAAGGGAAGGTTTCAGAATGCTTGCGGCATCGACCGCACCTTCGGCTGCACCGGCGCCGACGATAGTGTGGAACTCATCAATAAAAAGAACACAGTTCTTGGCAGTTTTCAGTTCGTTGACAATCTTCTTAAGCCGCTCTTCGAACTCGCCGCGGTACTTGGTACCGGCAACGACCGAAGCAATATCGAGGGTGACAATCCGCTTGTCTTCCAGTGTTTCGGGGACATCCCCTGAAGCAACCCGGTGAGCCAGTCCTTCAACGATAGCGGTCTTACCGACACCCGGTTCGCCGATAAGGGCAGGATTGTTCTTGGTACGACGGCTGAGTATCTGAATGACCCGTTCGATTTCTTTCTGACGGCCGATAACCGGGTCAAGCTTGCCTGCCGCGGCAGCAGCCGTGAGGTCAACACTCAACTGGTCGAGAATCGGGGTTTTCGTGGCAGATTTCGAAGGTTGTTTTGTTCGCCCGGCGGTACCCTGACTGAGGACATTCGTTACTTCGGTGCGTGCCGTTTCGATGGTCAGCCCGAAGCTGTCCAGAACACCTGCGGCAACCCCCTCGCCTTCATGCAGAAGGCCGAGCAGGATGTGCTCGGTGCCTATGTAATTATGGCTCAGATGACGGGCTTCGTCGATTGCCAGTTCGATAACTCTCTTGGCTCTTGGCGTCAGCCCTATCTCTCCAACGGGAGCTTTTTCTCCGCGACCTATGATAAACTCAACCGCAGAACGTACCTTCGAGAGGCTGATACCCTGATTCATCAGAACTTTGGCAGCAACCCCCTCTTCTTCTCTGATAAGACCGAGAAGAATGTGCTCGGTACCAATGTAGTTGTGGTTGAGATTTTGTGCTTCTTCCTGAGCGGAGGTTAGAACACGACGAGCCCGCTCCGAAAACTTCTCAAATCGGCTTGGCATACTCTCTCCTTACATTGCTTAACCTTTTGCCAGACTCAATGTAATTATAATTCAATCGAACGAATAAAGCAATGAATACATGTGTGCAGAGAAAGGGTAAAAGAGTCAGAGGAATTTGTGAATCTGTAGATGAAGTCTCCTGGCAGTGACGTATTTTCCACAAGGGGAGACCCCTCAGTATCATCTGCGCTGAAGCGTTTCACTTCCGTGTTCGGGATGGGAACGGGTGGGACCACCTCGCTCAAACCA
>CAYSQK010000167.1:0-4534 GCA_964433075.1 uncultured Dehalococcoidales bacterium | reverse complement strand
TCGACGAGTATCAGGTCTACGAAGCACGTGCCTTTGGAGCCGATGCAATATTGCTGATAGCCGCCGTTCTTGATGCGAAAACTTTGAGAAATTTTCTCGAACTCAGTTGCCGGCTGGGTATGAAATGCCTGGTTGAGGTTCATAATGAGAGAGAGGTATATTCAGCACTTGAAAGCAAAGCAGCCATTGTTGGTATTAACAATCGGGACCTGCATACGTTTAACGTTAATGTAGAAACTACCGGAAAACTGAGAGATCTGATACCGGAAGGAATAATCACCGTCAGCGAAAGCGGTATACAAAACAGGCACGATATGGAAAAACTGAAGGAATGGAATATTGATGCTGTCCTGATAGGAGAATCATTGATGAAATCGCCTGATATCGCCGCTGCCATGAAGGAGTTTGTTTGATGAAAGTAACGAAAGTAAAGATATGCGGATTGACCGAAAATGAACATATCATCGCCGCTGCTGAAGCAGGGGCGGATTTCGTCGGGGTAGTCTTCGCCCCGAGCAGACGGCATGTTACCCCGGAAAAAGCGAGGGAAATGGTGAGTACCGTTCGGCAATGTGAAAAATCTCCGGCAGTAGTCGGGGTATTCGTCAACGCACCGGCCGAAGAAGTCAACCGGATTGCCCGGGAATGTGACCTTGACCTGGTACAGCTCAGCGGCGATGAGGATTTCGAATACTGCCGGATGATTGATAAACCGGTTATTAAGGTTGTCCACATCACCGAAAGGCGTTCAGCCGAATCAGTCATCGGTGAGATTGAAAAAAGCTTCGAACTGCTTCAGGGCAGGGACGTGATGTACCTGATGGATACGAAAATCGGGGATTCCTGCGGTGGTACAGGACAGCCGTTCAGCCGCCGAATCGCCGCCGCGGTCGCCGGGAAATTGCCGGTAATTATCGCCGGAGGGCTGGACCCTGAAAACGTGGGTGAAATGATTGATGCGGTTCATCCGTGGGGTGTCGACGTTTCATCGGGCGTCGAAACGGACGGGGTAAAAGATATCGTGAAAATCAAAGACTTTATCAATGAAGTTAAAGCGGCAGCAGGAGGATAGGCGTGAGACATACGAAAGGATATTTTGGAGATTACGGAGGTCAGTTCGTTCCCGAGACCCTTATGCCGGTGCTGATTGAACTCGAACAGGCCTATTATGAAACGAAAAAAGATACTGCTTTTCAACAGGAACTGATGGACCTTTCGCACAATTATTCCGGAAGACCGACGCCTCTGTATTACGCTGAAGAACTCTCCCGCTTGTGCGGCGGTGCCCGGATATTCCTGAAGAGGGAAGACCTCGCTCATACCGGCGCCCATAAAATCAATAATGCTCTCGGTCAGGGCTTGCTCGCGAAAAAAATGGGGAAACACCGGATAATCGCCGAGACAGGAGCTGGTCAGCACGGCGTAGCGACCGCGGCAGTCTGCGCAAAACTCGGGCTCGAATGTATTGTCTACATGGGAGAAGAAGATGTAAAAAGGCAGGCACTCAACGTGTTCCGTATGAAACTGATGGGAGCGGAGGTACGCCCGGTTACCAGCGGCAGTAAAACCTTGAAAGATGCTATCAATGAAGCGATTCGCGACTGGGTAACGAATGCCATGGATACGTACTACCTCATCGGTTCGGTAGTCGGACCGCACCCGTACCCCGAAATGGTGAGAGACTTCCAGTCGGTTATCGGTATCGAAGCCAGAGAACAGATGCTGAAAAAACAGGGCCGCCTGCCGGATTTCATCGTTGCCTGTGTCGGCGGCGGCAGTAATTCGATTGGCATATTCTATCCCTTCCTGGAAGATGAGTCTGTGAAACTGATTGGCGTTGAAGCCGCCGGCAGAGGTATCGAAACAGGCAGGCATTCGGCAACCCTTGCAGCCGGCAGTGTGGGCGTTCTTCACGGTTCGAAATCGTACGTACTACAGGATAACTTTGGGCAGATAATGGAAACCCACAGTGTTTCGGCCGGACTTGATTATCCGGGTGTCGGACCGGAGCACAGCTACCTGAAAGACATTCATCGGGCTGAGTATGTCTCGGTGAACGATGCGCAGGCTCTTGAGGGATTCCGGCTGTTAAGCCGGACCGAAGGCATACCGCCGGCACTGGAATCCTCTCATGCCGTGTATTATGCCGCCCGACTTGCTGAAACGTGCGATAAAGAGAAAATAATACTCGTCAACCTGTCCGGCCGCGGGGATAAAGATATGGACATCGTCCGGAATGAACTGGGGGTAGCATAATGAGCAGAATCGAAAACATGTTTCAGGACAAAACCCGCCCGGCCTTGATTGCCTATATCATTGCCGGTTACCCAGACGTCGATACCACATTGAGAACCGTGCCGCTGCTGGCTGAAAAAGGGTGCGATATCATAGAAATCGGTATTCCTTTCTCGGACCCGCTGGCTGACGGGGTGACCATTCAGAATGCCAGCTATCACGCCCTCCTGAATGGGGTCACCACTGAAACAAGTCTGTCCATGGCATCGAAGATTAGGCAATACACCGATGTTCCTCTTGTCTTCATGACCTACTATAATCCTGTGTATCGCTATGGCATCACCGATTTTTGTCGTGACTGCGCCGGTGCAGGCGTTGACGGATTGATTATTCCTGATATGCCTCCGGAAGAAGGCTGTGACATTGAAACGAGTGCGGTATCCCATGGAATCGACCTGATATACCTTCTGGCTCCGACAAGTAACGAAGCAAGAATAAAAACGGCGGTAGCTCATTCCAGGGGCTTTATATACCTCGTCTCCGTAACCGGCGTGACCGGCGCCAGGGCAATGATTTCTGCTGATGTAACCTCTTTCATTGCCAGAGTGAGGGCTCATACCGATATGCCTTGTTGTGTCGGCTTCGGAATATCGACGCCTGAACAGGCCGTACAAATCGGCACCGTCGCTGACGGAGTCATCATCGGAAGCCGGATTGTTCAACTCATGGAGTCCGACAGGTCGCTCGAAAATCTTTCCGACTTTATCGGCAGGGTTCGGCAGGCACTGAATAACGTATCTGATTGAAAAGAACCGGCCTTCCGGAAAACACAAAAGAGCAGGTTGCTGACAACCTGCTCTTTTATTAACGAAACTCTATCTTCTTTGAATTAACCTTTGCCGATTCTGAACATCTTGGTACCGCAGGTCGGGCAAACACCCTGGGTAGCCGGTTTACCATTTTTCATGGTGATGGCCTTCGGATTTTTGATTTCCTTCTTCGCTCTGCACTTGACACAATATCCTTGCATTACTGACCCTCCATATAGGTAATATTTTGGTTATGAAGATAAACTATTCTCAGAGCTTTGTCAAGCCTGAACATGAAATAATTTAATCTTTAGTGAGAAAGAATCGTTCCTGCTGAGAAGTATTGTCAAACTTTTCCAACACTCCAGCCGTCCCACAGCTACCACTCACCTGTTTTCAGGCGTATCACCAGCATCAGCAGAAAGCCGCATCCCAACCCGATAAGCAATCCTGCCGGCATGGTATCCAGTAGAAAATCGATACCGAGGCCGATGACTGATGCTCCCGGAATGGCCAGACCTGTCAGATTCTTGTTCTTCTTCGGATCATCTGGTTGTTGACTCATAATTCCTTCCTTTTTATACATTTAGGTCAATAGGCATGAACTAAAGGATACCACATCTCAGACCAAATTGACACAATATATGACCCTGACAAACCAGTTCACTGATTCATTGATATTGTATAATTTGGTTGACAATATCATGCGAGTATGCATAAAATTGCGAAACGACAGTACCGAGGTGGGAAATGAAGATAGTGGTTATCGGGATGGGGCAGTGCGGCGGTAGAATAGCTGATGAGTTTGCCAAACTTAACAACAGAGCGAGAAGCCAGCGAGGTATAGAGATTGTAACCGGCGCCTTTGCCGTGAATACAGATGCTGCTGACCTGAGTGGGTTGACTGCCATCAGCAGAGACTACCAGCATCGAATACTCATCGGAGGAAGAAAGACTGGCGGTCACGGGGTCGGTAAGGTAAATGAACTTGGTGCCGAAGTCGCCAAGGAAGACGCCGATAAAGTTATCGACGCCATCAGGACCACCAAACGTTTCTACGAAACGGATGCCTTTCTGCTTATCGGCAGTGCCGGCGGCGGTACCGGTTCAGGAAGTCTTCCGGTAATCACCCAGCATGTCAAGCAGCGGTATTCGGACAAACCCGTGTATTCAGCCGTCGTTCTGCCGTTCGAACACGAAGAACAGACTGAAGAGAGAACTATCTACAATGCAGCAACCTGCTTGAAATCCACCTACTCGGTTGCCGATGCCGTTTTCCTCATCGATAATCAACGGTATATCCGGAAAGATTCGTCGATGGCAAATAACCTCTCGAAGATAAATGCGCTTATCGCTGAACCATTCTACAGCATACTTTGCGCCGGTGAAGAGAAAAAACCGAAGTATATCGGCTCGAAACTGCTGGATGCCGGTGATATCATGCAGACAATCGTCGGCTGGACGGTCATCGGTTACGGCTCGTCCCAGGT
>CAYSQK010000166.1:0-4557 GCA_964433075.1 uncultured Dehalococcoidales bacterium | reverse complement strand
GCATACGCAACCAGTAATTTTGCTAACGGGCCGACTTCGTATACCTTCCCGTCATATCTGGGCGATTTCACCCAAGAGTACGCCCCTTCTTTTTCAAGGTCAGGTTTGGTTTCACCAAGTGAAGGATGCTTTCCACCTTCGTAATTTTCATACCATGAACTGGTAACTTCTTCAGCAATCTTCGCGACATCGAGATCCCCGACAACCAGGTCTCCCGAAACGACTCCCGGTCGATACAGCCTCTTTCTCTTTGTAACATCAGGCTGACCGCCTTCGAGGTCGAACTGCCCGTAGGAAAGGAAGTTTTTACATCCGACACCGATTTCAGTATAGTCAGAATAGGCACCTGCCACGGCCATAACATCAGGTAAATAGACATTGTTGATAAAGTCCTGAAGTTTTCGCAGTTTCCAGAGGTACCTCGTCATCATGTCGATTGTGGGAGTACACGTAACCCCACCAGGAACGATGCCGACACTGTGGGGCACCTTACCGCTGAAGATGCTGACCATTTCGTGTCCCATTCTTCTCACTTCAAGAGCCTGAATATAATGAGCGCAGGCCATCTGGTTCATTTCCGGGGATAAACGATAGTCGCCTTCATACCGCGGAACGAACGGAGCAAGCTCACCACGTCCGATGAATGTTTTCAGTGAATTCAGTTCGGAATCGTTTCCCTCATATTTTGCAACATCGGTAACATCAACGTAATCAAGAGCAGCCAGATGGAAGAAATGGAGTATGTGGTCCTGAACGATATGTGCTCCTGAAATAAGGTTTCGTATGATTCGTGCGTTGTCAGTTATTTGACCGGCAATACCGAAAGCACTGTCAAGGTTAAGCGCGGCGGCAAGGCCGTGAGACTGGGGACAAACCCCGCAAATTCTCTGAGTAATAACCTGAGCGTCTCTCGGGTCTCTGCCGTGCAGTATCAGTTCGATTCCTCTGAACAGATTACCGGTGCTTCTCGCATTTTTGACGGTACCGTTTTCAATATCTGTCTCAATTTTTAAGTGACCCTCTATCCTGGTAATCGGGTCAATAACTATCTTGTTGGCCACTATGCTTCCTCCTTCTTGCCGGTCCAGTTTGCGCCTATTACCGGCAACTCAACATCTACCAGTTTCTGATACATTGGCAGGTTAGGAAATTCAGGCTGGGTACAACCATGACACGGCGACCCGGCTCCGATAACCCAGTTCGTCCCATTATTCCATCTTCGTAAAGGACAGTCAGCATAGGTTATGGGCCCTTTACAACCTAACTCGTAAAGGCAACCTTCGTCACCGGGTTTTTTCGCAAATTTCCCTTCGTCGAAGAATGCCCGGCGAGGACAATTTTCATGAATCAGCGTACCGTAAAATGCTAACGGCCTCAAGTTATCATCAAGCTCTTCCGCGCTCGGCAAACCCTTAATCAGAATACTGGCTATGGTACCGACAATCCAGTCAGGATGAGGAGGACAACCCGGGATGTTGATAAGAGGCTTGTTGATTCCTTTCTCTTCCATCACCTTTCGTATGGGTTTCGCATTACTCGGATTTGAACCGGAAGCCGGTATTCCTCCGAACGAAGCACATGTTCCGACGGCAAGAATCGCCATGGCATTACGCGCCAGTTCTTCGAATCTGTCTTCCATCGTTACAGGCTTACCATTTCGTTCACCCATAACGCAGTACCCGGCAGTATTACCTGACGGAATAGCCCCATCAGCTACAAGAACATAACCGTCTTTTTTGTCTTTTATCGTGTCTTCGAGAATCTGAACTGCCTGTTCTCCGTTACCCGCCATAATCGTCTGATGAAAACGAAGATTGATATGAGTACCGGGAATTACTTCGTCGACCAGAACGTTCTTGATAGTAGGACTGGCTGAGTTCAGTAAAGACACACTGCAGCCTGTACATGAAGAAGCTGCTAACCAAACTACAGGTACTTCTTGAACCATTTTTCACCTCACCTTTCTATGATTGACAGAGACTTCCTGAATTATCGGCATTTATTTATTAATGGATGACTCAGTTCGAAATCTTTGTTTACCCGTTTTTAATTATCTGACTATCTCAAAGAGAAAAGTTGTTTTAATCTATATTAACATTACCATACAACGAAGTTCCGCTACATTATAAAGGTACCGGCAATGTAAATATATCAGGAGCAGTCTGAGAATTCATCAGCTTTTAGTTGTATATTACCAATGATTGACTGAATAAAGAAAAAAACCTGCAGGTGCCGGAATCCGGCACCTGCAGTACTTATTATTGTTTAGAAGAGACCGCTGACTTTACCCGTCTTTGTATCGACATCGATTCTTCGTAATGCCGGGTCAGAACTGGTACCAGGCATCAGGGTAATCGCTCCGGCCATCGGGCAAAGGAATTTTGCGCCGGAATAAATGAGGACATCGCGAATGGGTAACGTCCAGCCCTTGGGTACACCTTTAAGCGTCGGGTCATGAGTAAGACTCAGGTGAGTCTTAACCATCATTGTCGCATATTCATCGTATTTCGGATCAGCTTCGAAGGCTTTCGCTTTGGATTCAGCTTCAGCTGTCCACGATACTGCGGCAGCGCCGTAGACTTCTTTGGCGATTTTTTCTACTCTCTGGCGAAGTTTCATTTCATTCGGATAGAGGAACTTGAATTCTGATTCTTCGTTGGCCGCTTCAATGACTGCATCGGCTAATTCGAGGGCGCCATCGCCACCATCGGCCCAGTGGGTCGAAACGGCACAGCGGGCACCGGCAGCTTCAGCGGCTTTGCGAATAACATCAAACTCTGCTTTGGTATCGGTTGTGAAAGCGTTGATACAAACGACCGGATTGATGCCGGACTTTCTGATAACGCCGATGAGATGCAGCATGTTTTCGAGGCCTTTTTCTACCAGCCCGAGGTTTTCTTTCGTATATTCTTCAGGCAGTTTAAGACCAGCAACAACTTTCGGACCGCCACCGTGCATCTTGAGGGCACGCACTGTGGTCGTAAGAACGGAGACATGCGGCTTCAAACCTGAATACCGGCATTTTACGTTCCAGAATTTTTCGAACCCGATGTCAGCGGCAAAACCGCTTTCGGTTACATGATAATCGAACATCTTCAAACCGATTCTGTCAGCGATGATGGAGGATTGACCAACAGCAATATTCGCGAAAGGACCGGCATGAACAAGACACGGATTATATTCCGCAGTACACATAAGTGTGGGGTTAATGGTATTACGCATGAAGGCTGTCATTGCGCCGCCGACTTCGAGATCACCGGTTGTAACAGGGCGCCCCTTCTTATCGTAGGCCAGGGTGATTTCATCCATTCTCTTGCGCATATCGGCAAGGTCGGTAACAATCGAGAGCATAGCCATGAGTTCGGAACTTACCGCAATAGCAAATCCTGACTGCATGGTATATCCATCCATACGGCCGCCGAGGCCAATGACCATGTTACGGAGAGCCTGGGCACAGAAATCGATAATCCATTTGAATTCAACACGGGTAGGATCGATGTCCAGCCGGCGCATGTTTGTCAACCGTTTTAACTGTTCATCATCGTAGTTTCGCTCATGCTGCATTCTTGCTGTCAGGGCAACCATGGCCAGGTTATGAGCATTCATAATGTCATTGATGTCACCGGTAAGGCCCAGTGAATACTCGGTCATGGGAATGAGAAGGGCATTACCACCACCAGCAGCGGTACCTTTGATATTCATGGTAGGACCGCCCGACGGCTGGCGCAGAGCTCCGCCCACGTTTATCCCACGTTTGCCAAGACCTTCCATAAGTCCGCATGAAGTGGTGCTTTTTCCTTCGCCAAGAGGAGTAGGTGTGATAGCAGTCACTTCGATGTACTTGCCATCCGGTCTGTTCTTCAACCGTTCGATGATTTTGAGGAAATCCAGTTTTGCAACTCTTCCGTAAGGAAGAATTTCTTCTTTGTCCAGACCGAGTTTCTCTGCCCAGTCATAGGGCGACGGCATATTAACTTCAGCCGCTTCAGAGATTTGCCAGTCTTTCATCTTAGTAGCATCGTACGCCATAATACCTCCCAAAATTTTATTTTCTTATTTATTAACACGTTCCTCACCACATAGAGGAAACCAGTGTTTTTTATTAACGCTCTCTATGCTATTGACCGGCGCAGGTAACAAAAATCGGACAGCACGCTTTCCGAATACATTCTGCCCGATTGTGTATATCTATCATCTGTTACCTGACGCGTATCGATACTCGTTTTCCTCTTTATCACATGCAACAAGACATTGTGTCGCTCTGTTGTGATTTCATGTTTATTAACGAATGCGCTATCATGAGCAAGAGCAAAATCACGCTCTGTAATCAGTGAATGTTTCATGAACGTATACCGCAGACTGCCGAATTTCTTCGCGTCACAGACCGCTTCCACTGCCCCGGCTCCACACATGTTCTCTACCTTCTCTGCCTACCGGTAATACCAGAAAATCATTCTTTTCAGGCGCTTTTCGCAGCAGGATAAATACGAGTTCAGTTTCGAAATCAGTATAGTATACGAGGGGTTATAAGTCAACGAATTGCTTAAGTGTCGGGCA
>CAYSQK010000165.1:0-4591 GCA_964433075.1 uncultured Dehalococcoidales bacterium | reverse complement strand
CCTCCAGCGGGTCCATCCAGACCGCCGGGTCAGACATCCGCGCCATTCGCTCTTTCTCCTCTTCGGAGGGAGGCGGCGGCGGCGCATACGACTGCCCTTCATTTTTCAGAGAGTCGGGACGGTTAAGGTTCGATGTCACTCCCAGATTCGTCCTCACCGGTCCCGGCACGAGCACCGAAGCCCCGATATTCGTTCCCTGCAGCTCGGTAGCCAGCGCTTCCATCATTCCGGCAACGGCGAACTTGGCTGTTACATAGACGATTGCAATACCCGTCGCCGCAATGCCGTTGGTGGAGGAGGTCGAAACGACATGCCCCTCCTCGCCGTGTTTCAGCATCCGCGGCAGGAACGTTACCAGCCCGTTGATGGTGCCGCCGAGAATTACCCCGATTCCGTAGTCCCAGTCCTTGTAGGTGAGGGTGGCCACTGAGCCGCCGGTGCCGACGCCCGCATTGTTGAAGAGGACATGGATATTCCCGAAGACTGACTCAGCTTCATCGGCCGCTTTCGCGAACGCTTCGCGGTCGGTCACATTCAGCTGAATCCCGTGGGCAGGCAAATTTTTCTCCTTGAAATAACCGAGAGCTTCATCGAGCGCGTCCTGCCGCATATCGGCGAGAATCACCTTCATGCCGTACTTCGCCATCGTTTTCGCTGTCCCCAGGCCGATTCCGCTCGCACCGCCGGTAATAAACGCCGTCTTTCCGGTAAAATCCTTCATGCCCGTCCTCCTCTGGTTTTTCGTGCCTACAGTCTAGTAAGTACGCAACATATTGTCAAACAAACAAGTACGAATCACACTTTTTCTATTCTTTATCAGTCTTGTACTTCACCAGCCGGAAAAGCCCTCTCGACGGCTTGTACACCTTGTCAGGGAAACGTTCTACCAGTTTCCAGACGCAGCCGTTGACCGTTTTCGGATGAAAACTGCGGTCCGATTCCTCGATGAGTGAACGCAGCACGGTAAACCGCAAGCCCTCGGGATGCTGTTCGAGCAGCTCAAGTGCTTTCGCATAGATACGTCCCGTAATTGTTTCAGTCTTCATACGCTCATCCTCCACAAATACATCATATCGCTCCGAATCCAATGATTCAAATACGGAAAAGCCTATGACTGTCATGGAAATTAAAAGTCACCAAATGGTTCACATTTGGTTCATATTCAATAATAGATTGACATTTATTAAATCATCTGCGTAGTATTATATGTACAGGCAGGAATTTACCGAATATTCCTGCATTCATGGAACATATAGTGAACATTACTTATTCCAACCACGCAAAAATCCAAAAGGTTAAACGAGATATTCATGATGAAGAGGTATCGGATTGCCTTTCTCAGTGGGATACCAGACATACCGATAAAAAAGGTAATCCGGTATTCAGAAAAACATTGAACAGCGGCAGGGGAATAAAAGTAGTTGTTGCAAAAGATAATGAATAGTATATTATTACCGTTGCCGATTACTGATGAGGATTACCGTTTTATGAAAATATCGTATGATAAAAAAGCCGATGCAATCTATATCAGTTTAAACGATAAACCATACGCTTATGGCAAAGACCTTGATGAAGAACGGCGTATCGATTTCGATAGTGATGATAACCCGATAGGCATTGAGCTTTTATGCGTAAGTGAGGGCATTAATACTGATGATTTACCAAAAAAAACTGAGGTTGAGCGGATTCTAACCAGTAAAGGGATAAAAGTACTCGTGTAGCAGCATATATTCGTCGCCTTCGAGGAGTCTCTCCCTGTCGTACCTTCAATCATCTCATTGACAGATTACTCCTACCCCTTCTCCAGCTTCCCGTCCCGTAACGCCCATACCTCTCCCCCGAATTTCCTGATAAACTCCCGGTCGTGTGAAACCGCCAGCACCGGCCCTCTGAACTCAACCAGCGCCGATTCCAGTTCTTCGATAACATCCAGGCTGAAATGATTGGTCGGTTCGTCGAGAATCAGCACGTTCGGTTCTTCGGCAATTATCCGCGCCAGTTCCAGTTTTCGTTTCTGCCCCAGACTCAGGGTACGAATCGTTTTCCTGATATCGTCGTACCTGAACAGGCCGGTCGTTACCAGATCGAAGATAAACTCATCCTCACCCCCTGGCCTTCCCTTCCGGTACCACGCCAGTACCGTCTCTTCATCCGGTATTTCCGACTCCTGCGGCAGATAACCGATTTTTGCACCGGCAGATGTATACAGGGTTCCCGAATCCGGAATTTCTTCTCCCGTCAGAATCCTCAAAAGAGTCGTCTTCCCTGTCCCGTTCGCTCCGGTGACGACTAAACGCGAGTCGAAGCGTAATGATACATCGACTCCGTTCAGCACTGTCCGGCCACCGTATCGCTTCACGATTCCTTCCGCCCGTAACACGGAATCCGAACGTATCTCGCTCCCGACCGGTCCTGCCCTGAACCGCATCGGTTTCACCGGTCGCTGAACAGGGTTTGCCTGGATCCTTTCCAGTCGTTCTTTCGCCGATTGTATGGAACGCGAACGAGACTGCTGCTGTCTCTCCGTTTTGAACGTGTGTGCAAACTTGTCGTTGTCCCGCCGCCTGTTTTTCTTTCCCGTTGAAGCCGCCACCGTCCGGATAACCTGTTTCAGTTCCTTTATCTCAGCCTGTTCTTCCTCCCAGGCTGTTTCCCGCTGCTTCCGTTCCGCTTCTCTGACCGACCTGAAATCATCGTAATTCCCCGGGTACTCATTGATTTCGTGGGTATGTTCATCGATTTCATATATCCGGTTCACCGTCGCATTGAGAAACCGTCTGTCATGTGAAGCAATCATCACCCCGCCGCGATATTGTGCAAGGTAGTTCTCCAGCCATTCGAGGCTCGCAATATCGAGATTATTCGTCGGTTCATCAAGCAGCAGGAAATCGGGACTGCTCAGCAGCAGCTTTGCCAGGCTCAACCTCGTCTTCTCACCTCCGGAAAGAGTATCCACCGGCCGTGACCGGTCGATTTCCCCCAGCCCCATCCCGTCAAGAATCATGCGCTGCTTCCATTCGATGTCGTACCCGCCCAGAGCCTCGAACCTCCCGGTCAATACGCCGTATTCCTCAGCCGCCGCAGCCTCGCCTGATTCAATCCTCGTCTCTAGTTCCCTCATCCGGGACTCCAGTTCCCTTAATTCGGAAAGAGCTTCCTGCAGCAGATTATCGACTGAACATCCCTCCTGTACTGAAACAGCCTGCGGCAGGTAGCCGATTTTTTCGTTATTACTCGTTGAAACCCGGCCTGAATCCGCTTCTTCGATGCTCGTTATCATTGTGAAAAGCGTTGTTTTTCCGGTGCCGTTGGCTCCGATAAGACCGGCAATGACACCCCTGTCCAGGGTAAATGAGATATCATTCAGGACTGTCTCCTGACCGTAGGATTTGTTGAGTCTTTCGATGATAAGCATGCCATAACCTCCTTATTATGAAAGTGGAAAGTCAGAAGGTCGGGCATACGTATGAATAGATGGGTGAAACGGTTTTAAATAGAGTGGAAAGAAAAAAGTACTGGATATACCGGCATCCCCGGCCTCAAACGAGACCGTTTTCGTGACACCCGACCGGTTGTATCTAGTACGTGAACATTGCTCCTGAATCATATCACAGGTTACCGGTTATGTCGATAACTCGTGTTCAACCCTCTTCAGTTGAAATTCTCGAGAAGCAATGATATTTACTCCTCCGATGAAGCTCCTGCCCCTGCGTAGGATGGGTTAGTTCGCCCTGCGAACGTAACCCATCAATGACAATCCAACATTCCCCGTCCGTTTGACATTCCCGATACTCACGACTAGAATCATCTCGATTATTGAAAAAACAGTCTCCCTGATTGAAAAGGAGCAGGCATGGAATACGAAAAAATCGGTATTGTCCGTTCGCCAGTCAAAGAAGGGGTCGATGAGAACTGGGGTTCCGTTATATCGGAGATTCATATCAAGGAGAAGTATGCCGGCGGGTTACGGGGTATTGATTCCTTCTCTCACATCATCGTCGTTTTCGAAATGCACCGTTCCACATGGAGTCCTGATAGCGACCTCGTCCGCCGCCCTCAGGGACGCTCCGACATGCCGCTTACCGGCATCTTCGCCCAGCGGGCAAAACACCGCCCGAACCCTATTGGTATCACGACCGTGAAGCTGCTTGCTGTGCAGGAAAACATTCTGACGGTTCAGGGTTTGGACGCCATCGATGAAACTCCGGTGCTCGATATCAAGCCGTATTTCCCTCAATTCGACCTCGCATCCGGACTGCGTTATCCGGAGTGGGTCGACAGGCTGATGAAGAACTACTTTTAATGAGGAAATCGATTTCGACGATTAACTCACCAACGTTGCATTCGCCAGCCTGCATCGCGTGCTTTATCCCACTCCTCTCCCGGCGCAATCGATGTCCGAAGATCCTATGCCAGGCTTCCTTTTAACTATTTCCATTCCCTTTTAAGCAGCGAAAAACTGTAATGGTCGTAATAATGTCCCCGGAACAGATACTTATCTCTGATTATTCCCTCGTTCTTGAACCCTAACCTGGCGGCCAGATTCATTGACCTGGTATTTCGCACGTCGATATCTGCCTGTATCCTGTTC